>NZ_PZJK01000017.1:0-205528 GCF_003206675.1 Salinicola sp. RZ23 | reverse complement strand
CTGCTGCTGGTGCCCGCGTTCGCCCTGGCGTTCCGCTATCCCCAGCACACCGCCGCCACCATCCCGGTCCTGTTCACCTCGATCCTCATCAACGCCACCCCGGCCCGCATGGTCGTCAGCCTCGCTACCGCCGTCGTGCTCATCTTGCTGGCCAACGGGTCTCTCTCCTGGCGCATACCGGTCCCGGCCATACCGCGCCCCCTGCGGCTCTCCTGGTACCCGCTGCATCTGCTCGTCATCACCCTGGCTACCGGGGGCATCACGTCATGAGGGGATCAACACGGACTGCCGGGGACCGACGACTAGTGAGTGGGGGTAGACGAATCTGTCGTCGGGCAACGGGAGTCGACAGCCGCTTGCCTAATTCTCCAAGGCTAAAAAAAAAGCAGGTGTCATTAGCCGTCACTGTTTGTCAGTAACGGAAAACACTTTAACTATCCTGCTTTTCTTCATGCAGGACAGTGACTTATGAAAAAACACGTATCACCATCGAGTCATTGGATAGGCGAGACCCTCCCTGTAACACGTCTCGCACATTGACCTCCGAAACCTCCATAAACCGTCACTAAGCGTCTTTATCAGGAGAACACTTTATGAACCGTTGGGAACGCTACTCCATCGCCTCCCTGATCGAGAATCGGGAAGACCCCAAAGGCCGTTTGTTCCTGAGTCCCAAGGGCCAGCGCCAGCTCGATCACATCAAGCTCCTCCACGCAGGCGTCGACACCGTGCGCCAGCTCTACGCCGGGAAGCCCTGCATGGCCCTGTTCGATCAAATCATCGAGGTCTACCGCGAAGGCCGGGGCGCCACCATGGACCTGTTCGGCACCACCTGGAGCGTCGGCGCGGGCAACACCAGCAGCGGCTTCCGCTACCGCCTGCAGAACAATGACCTGGGCGTCATCGTCCTGTTCTACGCCCGGCACGTGAAGGCCGAAGACATCGGCACCCATCTCAAGATCGAGCTCTCTCCGCACTTCATCCACGAACACAGCACCGCCGACGTGCAAGCCTATCTGGACAGCATCGCCAAGCAGCTACTCGCCCACGTCGAGCCCATGGGCTGTGCCGTGCACCTCGCCCTAGACGTCCAGGGCTGGAAGCCCCCCGCCGACTTCATGGAACGCTTCGTCACCCGCTCCAAGAAAGTCACGCGCATCAACGGCATCGACGACTTCAGCTTCAACCACGGCCACATCGCCACCTCCTACGGCAACGCCGAAACCTTCATGTTCGGCACCGCGGGCGCCCTCCAATGCTGCCTCTACAACAAGACCAAGGAGGCCCACTACCGCGACAAAATCCACTTCTGGGAGAGCATCTGGCAGAAAGCGGCCGGCGATGACCCCATGGCCTCCGACTACAACCCCGACAAGCCGGTCTGGCGAATCGAGATGCGCTTTCATCAGTCGGTGCTGCGTGAGTTCGCCCAGGGCACCCCCTGCAACGTCGACACCGGCGAATGCCTCGACATGGACCACGGCTTCAAGCGCTTCACCGACACCGTGCCCCACCTCACCGGCCTTTGGCGCACCGCCATGGGCAAGTATCGACTCGACCACGCCCGCAATCTCATCGACTGCGTGTGGCAGCTCCTGCAGGAAGACGCCCGCTTCTACGATCACGAACCGCACCTGCTCTACAAGCGAGCGCGCAAGGTCCCGGGGCTCGGCAACGAAAAGAACGTCGCCCTGGTCGTGGGTAACCTCATCTCCCTCTACGCACGCCAGGGCTTCACCATCCAGCAAGCCATGCAAGGGCTCTCCCGCTGCGGGGCCTGGGACGACATCGCCAACTACTACCGCCGACGGGGATTGAATGCGGGACAGCTACGCCAGCTCATCGAACAGCGGCTGGTCGAGAGGCGATTACTCGGGAAGGCTGCCTAGTGGCGATCAGAAAGACAGCCAGCGGCTGGCAAGTCGATATACAACCTGGAGGACGTGGGCACCGGCGCATACGCAAGACGTTTACGACCAAGCTGGAAGCCCAACGCTTCATGACCCTCACGCTCGGCAAGGCTGCGGCGGGGGAAGACTACGCACCTCGGAAACGGGATAGGCGTCGAATCCTCGACTTTGCCCAACTCTGGTACGAGGTCCAGGGAGTATCCCTGAGAGATGGCAAGAACCGCTTTCGCAAGCTCGTCTACTTGGCCGAACTCATGGGCAACCCAATGCTATCGACCCTGACGCCGATGGATATCGTGCGTTTTCGCCAGCAACGCCTCGATGCCGGCATCTCTCCCAACACGACCAATCACGATCTCGCTCACCTTCGTGCCATGGTCAATGTCGCGATCCGCATGGATGACTACCGCGGCGAAAATCCATTTGCAGCAGTCAAGGCTATCCGTCTACCTGAAGCGGAGCTGTCCTACCTCACCCACGATCAGATTGAGGCCCTGTTCGACGAGTTGAAGCAATCGCGCAACGCTCATGTCTATCTGATCGCCACCCTATGCCTGACCACCGGCAGCCGTTGGAGTGAAGCCCAGACCCTAAGGTCTGAAAACGTCCAGCCAGGGCGAGTGACCTACGTTGCCACGAAGAACGGGCGCAATCGCACGGTGCCCATCAGTCAGGATCTCTATCGTCAGCTCAAGGAGCACGGCCGCGGCATTGGTCGCCTCTTTCCCCAGGACGCCTATCAAGCCTTCACCCAGGCTTTGAACCGTTCCGGTATCGAGTTGCCTAAGGGACAACGCACACACGTCCTGCGACACACGTTTGCCAGCCACTTCATCATGAACGGTGGCGACCTGCTGACCCTGCAAAAGATCCTGGGCCATCAGACGATTGCGATGACAATGCGCTACGCCCACCTGTCGCCCGACCACCTCGCCGGCAGCTTGAAATTCGGGCCGAAAATTCCCGGTCGACACTTGGTTGACACCGACGAGAAATGGAACCCTGAAACGGGCAGAAAAGTGACGTAAGCTATTGATTTGATGGTGGGCCCAGTAGGACTTGAACCTACGACCAAGGGATTATGAGTCCCCTGCTCTAACCAACTGAGCTATAGGCCCGGAAACGCGGGAGCCGTATGATACCCAAAGCCGTGGGCGCAGACCAGACGTTGCCCCGCTCGTCTCTGTCCAGGGAGGACACCATGTCATCGAATACGCTTTTTCGCCGCGTCGCCGGCGTCTTACTGCTGGGTGCCGCGTCGGCGTTCGGCAGTGTGTCACAGGCGGCGTGGCAGATGGACCCCAGCCACTCAAAGGTCACCGCGGAGGTGACCGAGATCACCAGCAGCGGCCAGCGAATCCCCCATCAGCACTCGCTTCAGCGCATGGAGGGCGAAATCAGCGCAGATGGCACGCTGCGCCTGCCGGTGCGGCTCAACCAGACCGATCTGCTGGATCGGCTGGGCCAGTTGCCGCCGTGGATGTCGTCGCTGACCAACTCCACTCTGGTCACGGTGGTGACCCAGCTGCCGCCGGAGCGCATCAACTCGCTGCGCGTGGGGCAGTCCACCGTCGAGGTGCTCAAGCTGCGTACCGATGCCAACGGCGAGCAGCGCCAGGAGCGCCTGCCGGTGCGCTTCACCCGCGAGGCCGAGGATCGGGTCCGGGTGCGCAACGCCGAGCCAGTGTCGCTGGATGGCAAGCAGCTGATGAAGAACGGCACCGTGCGCACGATCCTCTCGCTGCTGGGCTATCAGCAGATCGGTGACGAGGTGCCGGTCACACTCGATGCCCTGCTGGTCGACCGCTGATCCATGGCCGGGCATGCCGGTATGAGCCCGGGGATGGGTGCCGATGCGCCCGTGAGCACGAGCGCTTCACCCGAGACGCTGCCGCCGGGCTGCCAGGGTGCGAACACCGCCTGGCCCTGGCCGCAGCCCATCGCGGGGGCGTGCTGTGCCCGGCTCCACTTCGCTGTCGATGCGCTGAGCACGGCGGATCTCTCGGCGTGGCAGGTCGCCCTGCCGGAGCGTCTGGCCAGCGCGGCCACCAAGCGCCGCGCCGAGTATCTGGCCGGGCGCCTGTGTGCGCGGCAGGCGCTGGGGGCGCTCACCGGCACCCCCACCACGCCGCAGACGGATAGCGAACGCTTGCCGCTGTGGCCCGCGGGCTGCGTGGGGTCGATCACCCATAGCCAGGGGCTGGCGGCGAGCGTGGTGGCGGAGCGCTCACGCCTTGCCGGTATCGGCCTGGATGCCGAGGGCGAGCTCGACCCGGCCCGGGCGCTGCGCCTGGCGCCGCAGATTCTGGTGGAGAGCGAGCGCGAGTGGCTGGCAAGCCTGCCGCCAGCGCAGCAGGCGGCCTTCGTGACCCAGGTGTTCTCGCTCAAGGAGAGCCTGTTCAAGGCGCTCTATCCGCTGGTGCGCCAGCGTTTCTACTTTCCCCATGCCCGTCTGGTCACGTGGCAGCCCGCTGCCGGTGCGGTCACGCTGGAGCTGGGCAAGACGCTGGCACCGCAGTGGCCGGCGGGGCGTAGACTCACCGGCCAGGTAGCACGGGTGGATGGCTATCACTTGACCCTGGTCACGATTCCGCGACAATCGTGAGCAGACAAACGGTTTTTTCCCTGACGGGCCACTGCGATTCTTCCGACACTCGCACCCGGCACCCATCCCTCACACTCTCCCTATGGAAACGGACTCTCCATGATCAAGTGGATTCTCATCCTGCTGTTCATCGCCAGCGTGCTCTATACCCACTATCGGGGGCGAGTGCGCCATCGGCCGCTGCGTCAGGTCTCCGATCACTCGACCTTCATGGCGCCGATCAATGCGCTGATGACACTCTTCGGCCGCGACAAGGACCAGCCCTACCACGATCTCGGCAACTATCCGGAGCTGGAGCGTCTGACCGGCAACTGGCAGGAGATTCGTGACGAGGCGATGGCCCTGCAGGACCATATCAAGGCCTCCTCGCGCTATGACGATGCCGGCTTCAACTCCTTCTTCCGCCGCGGCTGGAAGCGCTTCTATCTCAAGTGGTACGGCGAGAGCCACCCCTCCGCGCGCCAGCTCTGCCCGCGTACCACCGAGCTGCTCGCCGGCATTCCCAACGTCAAGGCGGCGATGTTCGCCGAACTGCCCGCCGGCAGCCACCTGACCCTGCACCGCGATCCCTACGCCGGCTCGCTGCGCTACCACCTGGGTCTGGTGACGCCCAACGATGACCGCTGCTATATCGATGTCGACGGCCAGAAGTACAGCTGGCGCGACGGTGAGGCGGTGATGTTCGACGAGACCTACCTGCACCGCGCGGAGAACGGCTCGGACCAGGATCGTCTGATTCTGTTCTGCGATATCGAACGGCCGATGAAGTATGGCTGGGCGCGGCGTCTCAACCGCTTCGTCGGGCGCACGCTGATGGCGGCCGCCAGCTCGCCCAACGATGACAACGACCGCACCGGCGGCCTCAACCGCGCCTTCAAATATCTCTACGCGGTACGCCGTCAGGGCAAGGCGCTGAAGAAGCGCAACAAGACGCTCTACTACGCCATCAAGTGGGCGCTGTTTGCGCTGGTGGTGATCGCAATCATCGCCTGGTAAAAAAAAAGAGACTGGCAGCGAGTAGCGAATGAAACGTATTATCGTTTACTCGTCGGGGCGTTGACGGCACTGCTGTGACGCCACTTCCGCCACTGCATCGCTGCTCGTTGCCAGGTCTCTTTGATGTCCGCTTCCGCTACCCCGGATACCCCGCCCACCGTTGACGTGGCTCCACACCGCGCCCTGAGCGTGGATGATTTCGCCCACTTCGAGCGGCGCTACCATCTGGCCCATCGCTTCCCCGACTTCGAGGCCGGCCGCCCCGGCGGCTCGCGCTGCGTGGTCGAGGGGCGGATCGCCGAGTATCAGCCCTGGCCCGGCTGCCAGTGGGTCAGCTCGGATATCGGCATCGCCCAGACCTACGAGAGCCACGCGCTGCCCGGCGCCCCGGCGCATCTCTCGATCATCGTGGTGCTCGAAGGTGAAGCCGAGCTGGCGATGGGTGGTGAGCGCTGCCGGCTACTCGCCGGCCAGAGCGCCCTGCTCGACTACGACGTGCCTGACGACACCCTGCCTGACTACACCGTGCCCGACGCCCTTCTGCCATCGCCGCTGAGTGCCCGCCATGTGGCCCAGCCCCGGGTGCGGGCGATCAACCTCACCCTGTTGAAAGCGCCGCAGGCACAGGCACCTTGTCGCGCGTCTCATGCATCTCACCCTCTTTCACCCTGGCTCGAGCGCCTGGCGCTGGGTCACGGTTGCCGCAGGCTTTCCCTCTCCGATGCGCTGCTGCGGAGTCTCGAAGAGTCGCTGCAGTGGCCAGCGGGCGCCCCCGGCACCGAGCTGATGACCCAGGGGCTGGCACTACAGATGCTGGGTCAGGCGCTGCAGCAAAGCGGGGGCGACGATAGCGCCGAGCACGGTGCCGTCGAGCCGGCCGATGCGCTGAGCGCACGGGACAGGGCGCTGTTGGCCCGGGTACACGCAGAGCTTGAACGCCATCCGGGGCGGGCGCACTCCCTCAATGCCCTCGCCCGGCTCGCCTGCATGAGCCCCAGCGCCCTGCGCCGCAAGTATCGCTGCCGCTATGGCCGCTCACTGTTCGCGCAGCTGCGCGAGTTCCGTCTGCGTCTGGCCCATCGCCTACTGCGGGAGGGCCTGCCGGTGCAGGAAGCGGCGCGCTGTGCCGGCTATCGCCATGCGACCAACTTCGCCACCGCCTTTCGCCGGTTCCACGGCGTGGCGCCCAGGGAGGTGAGGCGCGAACAGTGAAAGACAAAACGCGAGCATCGATATGGGCGTCCTGGCAGCGCGCATAGCTTTTGTGGCATTCGGCATAGGCAATGGATCGGCCTAATCGGGAATAATTCTCGATTACATCCACACACATCCGATCACAGGGAACCTCATGCCGGCCATGCGCAACTGCTCTCCCTTCACCTTCTGCCTGCTGGGCGCCTCGCTGCTGCCGCTGAGTGCCGCCGCCCAGAGCCCGGCCCCCAGCGATAACGCCAATCTCGGTACCGTCACCGTCACCGCCCCCTCGGCGGCGACCAAGACAGAAACGCCCTTCATCGAAACCCCACAGAGCGTCTCTACCGTCGACCGCGAGCAGATGGATATCCGCCATGTGCGCAGCGTGCGCGAAGCGGCCGAGTACACCCCGGGGGTCTACACCAATCAGGTCGGGGCCTCCAACCGCTATGACTATCTGGTGATGCGCGGCTTCTCGGATGGCAGCCTGAGCAACGTCTACCTGGATGGGCTCAAGCTGATGGGAGACACCAACGGCTACAGCTCGATGGTGATCGATCCCTGGTTCCTGGAGAGCGTGGAGATCGTCAAGGGGCCGGCGTCGGTGCTCTACGGGCGCTCCTCCCCCGGCGGGCTGGTCGCCCTCACCAGCAAGCAGCCGCTGTTCACCCCGCGCCACGAACTCCAGTTCAGCAGCGGCGATCATGACCGGCGCAGCGCCGCCTTCGATCTCTCCGGGCCCCTGGGCGAGAGCCGTCGCGTCGCCTATCGTCTGGTCGGCCTGGGCAGCAAGGCCGACACCCAGTTCGGCCCGGTGAAGGACGAACGCTATGCCATCATGCCCTCGCTCACCTGGGATGCCACCGACGACACCACGCTCACCGTGATGGCCTATCTGCAGAAGGACCCGGAGGGTGGCTACCACTCGGGGGTGCCCTATGAAGGGGCCGTCAGCCGGCGCCATGGCCGGCACATCGACAACGACTTCTTCGACGGGCAGGAGGACTTCGACAAGTTCGAGCGCTACCAGCGCCTGTTCGGCTACCGCCTGGAGCACCGCTTCAGCGATGCCGTGGTCGCGCGTCAGAAACTCAGCTATCTCGATGCCGACGTGCGCATGGATCAGGTGGCTCAGCTCGGCTGGGGCGATGACACCAACCAGCTCGCCCGCGGCTACTACGGGGCGCGGGAATCGCTGCAGGCGTGGACGCTGGACAACCAGGTCGAGGCCAAACTGAGCGACGGCTTCATCGATCACACCGTGCTGGTGGGGATCGACTATCAGAAGCGCAAGAACGATGTCACCTACACGAGCGCCGGCTTCTCCCCCATCGACCCGTTCGCACCGCGTCGCGACGGCGGCTTGACCAGCGCACGCAACGTCTACGCCGACGAGACCCATCACCTCGACCAGACCGGCATCTACCTGCAGGATCAAATGGCGCTCGGGGGCTGGCGCCTTACCCTCGGCGGGCGCTACGACTGGGTCGATATCGAAAACGACAACCACCTGGCCGGCGGCCGCAACAGCACCCTCGACGATACCCAGTTCAGCGGGCGCGCCGGGCTGCTCTACCGGTTCGACAACGGCCTCGCCCCCTACCTGAGCTACAACACCGCCTTCACCCCCACCAGCTTCACCGGCAAGGACGGCGACCTGCTCGAGCCGATGGAGGGCCGCCAGTGGGAGACCGGGCTCAAGTATCAGCCGCCGGGCAGTCGCGATCAGTACAGCGTGGCGCTGTTCCGCATCAACCAGGAGAACGTCGCCACCAAGGAGCAGCCCGACGACGACTACCGCTCGGTGGGCGAGATCCAGTCCCAGGGGGTCGAGCTGGAGGCGCGCACCTGGCTCTCGGAGGCCTTCTACCTCCAGGCCGGCTATGCCTACACCGATATCACCTACAAGGAGAGCGACGTCCCCGGGGAGAGCGGCAACTACGCCATCTACGCGCCGCGCCATCAGGCCAGCCTATGGGCCCACTATGACGTGGCGCACGGCGCCCTGACGGGGCTGGATGCCGGGGTCGGCGCACGCTACTACGGCGGTCTCTATGCCGACCGCCAGAACAGCGAGACCCTGCCCGACTACACCCTGGTCGATGCCACCCTGGGCTACGACCTGAGCGAGATCGGCCTTAGCGGCGTGGAGGCCCGGCTCAATGTCGGCAACCTGCTCGACAAGTCCTACGTTGCCTCGTGCAACTCGCTCACCTACTGCTACTTCGGCGCCGAGCGCCATGTGACCGCCACGCTCTCCTATCGGTTCTAGGCGCTGTCTGACGCTGTCATCGCCCCGGCTCCACTCAGGTCGGGGCGGGCTTGGGATACCACGCCATGCCGATGGCATGCGGCGCGGTGGGCACGAAGTCGAACTGGGCATAGAGCCGATGGGCCTCGCCGTCCGCCAGCAGGCTGACGAAGGCATTCTCCGGCGCCTCGCGCAGGATGAAGGCGCGAATCTCACCCATGATCTGCTTGCCCAGCCCTCGCCCCTGATGAGCCGGATGCACGGCGATATCCACCACCTGATAGAAGCAGCCGCCGTCACCCACCACCCGCCCCATGGCGAGGGTCTCCCCTGCCCGCTGGATCTGCACCGCGAACAGGCTGTTAGGCAGCCCCCGGGCGGCACCGGCAGCGCTGCGACTGTGCATGCCCGCGGCGGCGCGCAGCGCCATGTAGGTCTCGACACTGGGCGGGGCGTAGACCAGTGTCTCCTGTGGCTCGCGGGTCTCCTCGGACATGGTGATGCTCTCCTGGTCAGCGGGCAGTGGTATTAGAGACGGTGGTATCAAAGACAGTGATATCAGACGCGGCGTCGTTTCCAGCATGTCGTGACGAGCCCGTTCGCGCCAGCCAGCGCGGGGTGCGCGAGGTCATCTTCAACAGCGGCACCAGCAGCCACAGTAGCGGCGCCAGCACCCAGCGGTAGACGAAGCGCACCACGATCAGCAGCGGCCAGAGCACCAGCAGCCACACGCCGAACTGGCCCAGCCACACCGGCCAGCCCAGCCAGCGGGCGGCACTGGCGCCGGCTGCGCTGATCAGGCTCGGGTGGCGCACCACCAGATAGGCGCTGCCGGCCACCGCGGCGACCTTGGCCCCCCGCGAGAGCGTGGCGAAGCGCCCGCCGGCCAGCACACCACGAGAGGCGGCGCGTGCCCCCTGCCCCTCCACCGCCGCACCGGCGCGCAGTGCACGCCCCGCCCGCAGCACCTTGACTGCGCTGGCCATCACCAGCAGATCGACCCCGGCCCAGCCGACGTCGACGGCATCGATCGACTCGCCGCGGCGCCACTGACGCTCGAGGCCGCGCACACCACTGGTGAAGAGATCGCCGATATCGCTGACCAGACGCTCGCTCTGCACCCGCGTCACCTCGCCATTCGGCCCGATCACGAACTCGCGCAGCAGATCGTGCCCCTCCACCGCCAGCGCCGCGATGGCCAGGCGGCCGCGCATCAGCGGCGTCAGCTCGGCAGGCTCGTCGCTCGGGGTGCTGTCCCGGGTATCGTTCTGGGTGTCGTCCTGAGTATCGTTCTGGGTGTCTTCCTGAATAGTGCCCTGGGCCTCGACTCGCGCGCTGTTCTGGCGGCTGGTATCCACCTGGGTATCGTCCCCCGCGCCCTCTTCACCCCACCACTGGGTGAGACGGTGACTCACCTGGCGGTAGCGCTCGCCCAGCCAGTGCTGCAGGCGCAGCGTGGCGATATCGTGCTCACGGTAGTAGATCACCGGCAGTACGCTGTCGGCGCCATAGCGGGCGAGCACCTGCTGGAACGCCGGATCGAGGCCGTAGTCGACCAGGACATCCCGCGCCGCATCGCCGTAGTGCAGGATCGCCAGCCGCGCGCTCATCCATAGCGTAGGGTCGTCGGCCATGGCCAGGAACACCGCGTTGAGCGCCGGCGACTCCTGGGCCAGCATCTCCGCCTGGTCGGGCAGCGCCCGCTGCGCCTCCAGCGATACCAGCCGCTGGTCGAACGCCTGGGGCGAGGCCACCAGCACGATTCCCGCGGCGAACAGCAGCGCGATCAGCGCACTCTTGAGGATCCAGCGCATCTCTTCTCTCCCGGTTCTCGGCCGACGCCCATGACCTGACGCTAATAACCTGACGCGAATGACCTGACGCTAGCGGGCTGACGCCAGCCGCCGCGCGATCTTTTTGATAAGCGTTCGTATTTGAATTAGGATTGCATCTTGTCACGCCCATCCCCTGCGTTGCGAGGTCGTTCCGGCATGTTCGAACTCCAGGCTGCGAGCTTCGAAATCGCGGGCCGCGAGCTGCTCTCACCGATCGATTTTACCTTCGGCGAAGGGCGCATCTACGGTCTGATCGGCCACAACGGCTCCGGCAAGTCGACCCTGCTCAAGCTGCTCGCCCAGCAACAGCCGGTGAGCCGCGGAAACATCACCCTGGATGGCCGCCCGCTGACCCACTGGAAGCCGCGTGAGTTCGCCCGCCATGTCGCCTATCTGCCCCAGCATCTGCCCAGCGCGGAGAACCTCACCTGCCGCGAGCTGATCGGCTTCGGGCGCTACCCCTGGCACGGCCTGCTGGGCCGGCTCAACGCCCACGACCAGCAGCAGATCGAACGCGCCATCGCGCTGACCCATACCGAAGCCTTCGCCGACCGCCTGGTCGACACCCTCTCCGGCGGCGAGCGCCAGCGCGTCTGGCTGGCCATGCTGCTGGCCCAGGGCAGCCGCTATCTGCTGCTCGACGAACCGCTGGCGGCGCTGGATATCGCCCATCAGGTCGAGGTGCTGGCACTGGTGCGCAAGCTCTGCCGCGAGCTGGGCCTGGGGGTGGTGATCGTGCTCCACGACGTCAACATGGCGGCGCGCTACTGCGACCATCTGGTCGCCCTGCACAGCGGCCGGCTGCTCGCCGAGGGCGAGCCGGGCACGCTGATGTGCGACGCCACCCTGGAAGCGATCTACGGTATCCCGATGCGGGTCATGCCGCATCCGGGGGATGAGTGTCCTATCGCGGTGCTGCCCTAGGCAGTTCTGAAAAAACCTGTCTGAAAAACCCTATCTGAAAATCTCTCTCTGCAAGCACTGCCTGGCTGACAATCACAGCCCGAGCAGTGCGCTCGGTAGCGTTCGCCCCCGGGAAACGATAACGAGGCGATACCCCGCCAGCGTCGGCGGCCGCTGTTACAAAACGCGAACTCCGCGCTCTTCCTCCCATACCCCTGGGGGCTGAAAAAATAGCGCCCGGGGGTTTCCCGCTGGCCTCACTCACTCCCTCGTCACACGATCTCACCCTCTCGACGCACCGCGGTTTCATGGGATGCACCCCGTCATCAATTCCCAAATACGAATCACTATCATTTTATTTTAGATTAGTGCTAGCATCCGGGGCTCGAATCGACACAAGCGATAACGTTTGGTTACCGGCAAGGGAACAGCATGAAGAAGACAATGACGCTTGGCCTCGCGGTCGTCGCCGGCGCGTCGGCACTGCCGCTGCAGGCCCAGGAATCCAACGACACCATGGTGGTGGTGGGTTCACGAACCCCGACCCAGATCAGCCAGATCCCCGGAACGGTATGGGTGGTCGAGCACGAAGAGCTGCAGCAGCAGCTGGACACCGGCGCGGATCTCAAGACCGCCCTGGGCAAGTTGGTGCCGGGGCTCGATCTGGCCCCGCAGGGGCGCACCAACTATGGCCAGAACATGCGCGGGCGTAACGTGCAGGTGCTGATCGACGGCGTCTCGATGAACAGCTCCCGCGGGCTGTCGCGCCAGTTCGACGCCATCGACCCGTTCAACATCGACCACGTCGAGGTGATCTCCGGGGCCAACAGTCTCTACGGCGGCGGCGCCACCGGCGGCATCATCAATATCATCACTCGCAAGGGCAAGGCGGGCGAACCCACCCTGCGCACCCAGGCGGGCGTGACCAGCGGGCTCAACGACGACGATGACCTCGACTACCATCTCGATCAGTCGGTCAGCGGCGGCAACGAGCACGTCCAGGGCTATCTGGGGGTCGCCTACCGCGACAACGGCCGCCACTTCGACGGCAGCGGCGACGAGATCTTCACCGACATCACCCAGACCGACCTGCAGGACAACCGCAGCATCGATCTGATGGGCAACCTCAACATCGTGCTCACCCAGGAGCAGTCGCTGAGCATCGGCGCCCAACTCTACCGCTCCGGCTACGAGGGGCACCGCGGGGTCTACTTCCCCCATCTGAACGATGCCTCGCCCAACCTCGACGACGCCGAGATCCGCGACGGCTACAGCTCGGACCGCAATCCGGCCACCGATCGCAAGATGATCAACGTGCAGTATCACCACAGTGATCTGCTCGGTCAGGACTTCTATCTGCAGGCGTTCCATCGCGAGGAGGAGGCCAAGTTCAACGCCTTCCCCTACCCCTCACCGAACTGGCGCAACCCGGACTACTACGAGTTCCGCGCCTCGCAGCAGAACACCAAGCTGAGCGGCATCAAGGGGCTGTTCGATGCCCAGCTGAGCGATAGCGTCGGTCTCACCTATGGGGTCGACCTGAGCCGCGAGAAGTTCGATGCCGACCAGATCTTCTTCGACCGTGACGTCACCAACGCCAGCGGCGCGCTGACCCAGCGCGAGGCGCGCTCCGAGGATCGCTACCCCAGCTACCGGGTCGACACCGTGGCCGCCTTCGCCCAGGCCGACTGGCAGGCGACCCGCGGGCTCAAGCTCTCGGCGGGTGCCCGCCAGCAGCGCATGAACGTCGACGTCGACGACTTCAAGAACGTCCCCGGTGGCAGCAACCACTACGATGCCACCCTGGTCAACGCCAGCGCGCTCTACGACTACGGCAACGGCCACCAGAACTGGTTGCGTTACAGCCAGGGCTTCGAGCTGCCCGACCCGGCCAAGTACTACGGCAAGAGCCCCGATGTCAGCGTCTCGGCCAACCCGCTCAGCGCGATCAAGACCGACCAGGTCGAACTCGGCTGGCGCTACCAGGGCGGCGGCTGGACCACCCAGGCGGCGGTCTACTACGCCTGGTCCGACAAGGCAGTGGAGAACGCCGAGGATCTGAGCGTCGAAGTGGTCGACGAGAAGAAGCGCGACTACGGCCTGGAAGGCGCCGTGACCCGCTACTTCGACAACGGCTTCGAGGCCGGCAGCACCTTGAACCTGGTGCGCTCCGAGCAGAAGGACGCCGACGGCGACTGGAAGAAGCGCGATGCCCGCTACGCCTCGCTCTCCTCGGCGACCGCCTTCGTCGGTTGGTCGGACTTCGAGCGCTCGGTACGCCTGCAGGCCAACCACGCCTTCGACCTCGAGGACGACAACGACCGCGAGATCGACGGCTACACCACCTTCGACCTGCTGCTGAGCCAACAGACCGGCTTCGGCAAGCTCAGCCTGGGGGTGGAGAACCTCACCGACAAGCAGTACTCCACGGTGTGGGGTCAGCGCGCGACCATGTTCTACTCGCCCTACTACGGCCCCGAGTACCTCTACGACTTCCAGGGCCGTGGCCGCACCTACAGCCTGACCTGGTCACACCAGTACTGAGCCGCTCCCGTACTGAGCTCGCATTCCGCCGAGCCGACGCCCACCTGCCTGGTGGGCGTCACTTCCCTCTCTCGCCCGCCGCTTTCGCCCGTCGTCTTCGCCTACCTTTCCCCAGCGTACACTTTGCATACACACCGACGCGTATCTCGCATTGACACCCACCACCAACATAATAATAATTCTTATTCTCATTCTTAAGCGAGCGCGGCATGTCTCTACCTCCCCTATGGCGCCTCAGCGCCTGCGCTGCCCTGCTGGGCCTGGGTCAGAACGGCCTGCTGGTGATGCTGCCGGTGCTGGTGGCACGCTTCGGGATGCCGCTGTCGCAGTGGGCGGGGCTGATCCTGCTCGGATCGATGCTGTTTCTCGTCGGCAGCCCCTTCTGGGGCGGTGTCGCCGACCGCCGCGGCGCGCGGCTGGTGGTGGTGCAGGCGCTGCTGGGCTATCTGCTCAGTTTCGCGCTGATCGCGGCCGCGCTGTGGGCCTCGGTGGCGGGGCTACTGGCGCCAATGGCGATGCTGGTGCTGCTGGCCGTGGCCCGGGTGCTCTACGGCCTGACGGTATCGGGGATGGTGCCGGCCTGCCAGCAGTGGGCGCTGGCGCTGCATCCGGGCGGCGAGCGACTGGCGGCGCTGGCCGCGGTCAGTGCCGGCCTCAGCAGCGGCCGCCTGCTCGGCCCGCTGCTCGCCGCCGCCAGCCTGAGTCTGTCGGTCTATGCGCCCTTCGCGTTGATGCTGGTGGCCGGGCTGCTGGCGCTGGTGCTGCTGCCCGGGGTGCCGCAGCCAACCCGCGATACGGGGGCTATCGATGGCGACGCTCTCGACAACCGCGCTCTCGACAACCGCGCTCTCGATAAGAACGCACTCGATCACCGCGCCATCGATAGCGACGCGCGGAATGGCGCCACGGGCGGCGCTGCTGCGCAGGCACGGCCAGGCCTCGGGCGCCGGCTGCCACCCCGCAGCAACCTGGCCTATCTGGCCATGGCGCTGCTGCTGGCGATGTCGGTCTCGCTGATGCAGCTGGGTCTGCCGGCCTCGCTGCAGCAGGCACTGGCGATCGATGCCACGCGCGCCGGCCACTGGATGGGTGTGCTGCTCTCGCTGGGCGCGGTGGGGGCACTCGCCACCCAGCTCGGAGTGGTCCGCGCCCGCCGCCTGGAGAGCCGGGCGCTGCTGGGGCTCGGCGCCATGGGGCTGGCACTGGGCTACGCCCTGCTCGCCGGCACCGCGACCTTGGTCTTCGCCCCCGGCCTCGACCTTGGCTTGGGAGTGCTGTTCGCCCTCGGGGTCGTGCTCGCGAGTACCGGCGCCGCCCTCGCCGTCCCCGGCTATACCGAAGCGGCCACCCGCCATCAGGCCCAGGGCACCAGCGCCGGCCTGCTGAGCATGGCGCATACCCTGGGCTACGGCCTGGCAGCCCTCTGCGTGAGCCTGGTCGAGCCCGGCCGATTGCTGCCCCTGGCACTGGCCGCCGCCACCGCGCTGCTGCTGCTGATGCCGCTGACGCGCCGCCGCAGGCGAACCGGCGAATGCGCCGCCATCGCCCGGCACGGCGGCCACTCCTGATCCCCGCCGCGTTCACCCGGGGCCCCACTCACATGAATTCACCGCCACTCACCTCATAACCCTGGAATATCACGCGATGAGGCACCATCGACACACCCTTTTAATATGAATGATTTTTATTTGCCTTAGTATTATCAATTAGGAGTCACCCCATGCCTGCTACCGCGCTCCCCTCGACGGCATCCGTCGATCTCGCCGCAAGCTGTTTCTTCAATGCGCTGCTGCGCGAATGCCCCCACTGGCGGCTGGTCAGCGATCCCGCCGGCGAGCGCGCGGTGCTGCCGCTGAGCGACGGTGAGCTGCATCTGCACCTGCGCCACCGCAGCGCCAGCGGCGAGTGCCGCTTCGCCTGGCCGACGTACTATGTGCCCGATGAGACGTACCATGTGCCCGATGAGACGTCCTATGGGGTGACCCATGAAGCGCCTCTGCCCCAGAGCGAAACGCTCCACCAGGGCGAGCCCCTGGCGCTCGACTTCGCCAGCGCCCTGGATCGGGTCCTGGCGACGCCGGCACTGGTCGGCGAACTCGATGACGAGTCCCGGGCACGCTTCCGCGAACGGGTCCTGGAGAGCCGCATCAATACCCAGGAGAGCCTCGACGCCCGGGACGATCTGACCCGGCTGCAGCAGGGCCCGCTCGATTTCGTCGCCGCCGAGCAGGGCCTGCTCGCTGGCCACGCCTTCCACCCTGCGCCCAAATCCCGCGCCCCCTTCACCGCCCAGGAGGCGCAGCGCTACTGCCCCGAGCACCGCGCCCGGATCGGTCTCGCCTGGTGGGCAGTCGCCCCCGAGCGTCTGGTCAAGGAGTCCAGCCGCGAGCGCGGCGCCGCCGATCTGGCCGCCGAGCTACTGCCCGCCGAGCTCGCCGCGCGGCTGCCGGTAAGCGCCACCGGGCAGGCCTTCGCCGCCCTGCCCATGCATCCGTGGCAGGCCCGGCATCTGCGCGCGCAGCCCAGCGTCCAGGCGCTCGAGGCGGCGGGTGAGCTGGTGTGGCTGGGGGAGAGTCAGGCCGAGTGGTACCCCACCTCGTCACACCGCTCGCTCTACGCCAGCGGCGCGCCCTGGATGGTCAAGGGCTCGCTCTCGGCACGCCTGACCAATTCTCTGCGCCTGCTCAGCGTCAAGGAGGTCGCCCGCGGGCTGCGTCTGGATGAATGGATGCGCGATCTCGATATCGCCCAGCGCTTCCCCGGCTTCAACGTGATGCAGGAGCCGGCCTGGCTCGGCTGGCGCGATGCCGAGGGCCAGGTGGATGCCGCCAGCCTGGTGCTGCTGCGCGAGAACCCGCTGCAGCACGCGCCCAACGCCGAGGCGGTGGTGCTCGCCACCCTGACCCAGCAGCCGCTGGCGGCGGAGGGAGAATCGCTGCTCGCCGCCCGGGTCCGCGCCGCCGCCACCCAGCGCGGCGAGCCGCTGGCCGAGGCCACCCGCAGCTGGTTCGCCGCCTACTGCGAGCACGTGCTCACACCGCTGTTCGGGCTGGTGGTGGAAGAAGGGATCGTGCTGCTGGCGCACCAGCAGAACATCGTGCTGCGCCTCGACCAGGGCTGGCCGGTGGGCATGGACTACCGCGACTGCCAGGGCAGCGGTGTGAGCGATCACTTCCTCGCCCGCCATCCGCAGCTGGCCGAGGCGCCGGAAAACCACTGGTCCCGCGACACCCTGCGGCGCTACTTCCTCTACTACCTGCTGATCAACTCCACCTTCGCCGTCACCAGCGCCCTGGCCGCCGACGGCCTGGCCGAGGAAGCGCTGCTGCTGGCCGACCTGCGCGCCCATCTCGAAGGGCTGCGCAAGCGCCTCGACGGCGATCTCGACTGTCTGGAGCACGCCCTGAACGCCGCCGACCTCGAGGTCAAGGGCAACTTCTTCTGCTACCTGAGCGGCGTCAACGAGGCGACCCTGGGCAACCCTGCCCGCCTCTATCTGCCGCTGCGCAATCCGCTGACGCAGCCCCTCGCCGACTCTCTGGCGCCGCTGGCCGCGACGCCGAACGCCACCCGACTCACCGGAGCTCTCGCATGAACGCCACCCTGGAAGGCACCCTCGATACCCCGCTCGGCCATACGGATAATGCCGAGACGAGCCCTGAACGGACGAGCGCTGGCGCCCCCTCGCTCACGTTTCTCGCCGACCGCGCCGCGCGCCTGAACGCCACCGACGAGCACGCTCCGCACCCGCTGATCGCCGCCCTCGACGCCGCCTTCGCCCGCCACCCGACGCTGGCACTACTGGTGCTCGAAGACGCGGACTGGCAGGGCCACCCGGACTGGCCGACGCTCATCGCCACCCTGGGCGGCCCCCGGGTGCTGCGCTCAGTCTTCTATCAGCAGCCGTGGCACTGGCTGGGCCACGCCCCGACCACCCCGGCCGAGACGCCCTTCGCCCCCGAGCTGGGCCATCCCCGGCGCCCGACCAAACCGAGCGGCGAAGTCTACCGGCGAGAGATGCCGCAGTTGGGCCAGACCTTCGGCCTGCGGGTGATCGAGCGCGAGCGCGACCTCGAACGCTTCGTGCGCTGGATGCACCTGCCGCGGGTGGCCGAGTTCTGGGAGCAGGCGTGGCCCGAGGCGGAGCTGGCCGAGTTCATCGATCAGCGCCTGGCCGATCCGCACACGCTGCCGCTGATCGGCGAGTTCGATGGCCGTGCGTTCGGCTACTTCGAGCTCTACTGGGCCGCCGAGGATCGCCTCGCCCCCTACTACCCCTGGGCGCCCTTCGACCGCGGCATTCATCTGCTGGTGGGTGAGGAGGACGTGCGCGGGCCGCAGTTCGTCGATGCCTGGCTCGGTGGGCTCAGCCACTACGCCTACCTCTCCGAGCCGCGCACCACCCGGCTGGTGCTGGAGCCGCGCCACGACAATCGCCGGCTGTTCCGCCACCTGGGGCGCCTCGGGCTCGAGCGTCTGCGCGACTTCGACTTCCCGCACAAACGCTCGAGCCTGGTGATGGGCCAGCGCGAGCGCTTCTTCGGGGAGATTCTGTGATGGGGAGAGAGGCTGCGGTGCACACAACGCCGGGGATGGCCGCGCTGGATACCTGCCTGGCACCCCACTGGGGCGCGGCCAACCGTGCGCTGATCGCCAAGATCATCGGCGAGCTGAGCTACGAGCGCATTCTCGAGCCGCAGGGCGACGATGCCAGCGGCTACCGCCTCGCCCTCGACGAGCACGGCAGCTGGCACTTCAGCGCGCGAACCAATCTCTGGGGCCAGCCTCAGGTCGACCCCGAGAGCCTGAGCCCGCCCCCCGGGGCGAGCCTGGAGGCGGCCGACTTCCTGCTCGCGCTGGCCACGCCGTTGGGCATGCAGGATAGCCAGGTCGCCGAGCACCTGGAGGATCTGTTCGCCACCCTGCGCGCCGACTGCCAGCTGCGCGAGGCGCGCCGCGGTCTCAGCGCCGATGCCGCCATTCGGCTGCCCGAGCCGCAGCGCCAGCGGCTGCTCGACGGCCATCCCAAGTTCCTGTTCAACAAGGGGCGCCGCGGCTGGGGGCTGGATGCGCTGGCGCGCTACGCCCCGGAGCATGGCCAGAGCTTCCAGCTGGGCTGGGTGGCGGTCGCCGCCCAGGCGCTGGAGTGCGGCGGCAGCGCCATCGACACCCCGGAACTGTTGCGCTCGGCGCTCTGCGAGATCGAGCTGGGGCGGCTGCACCAGGCGCTGGCCGAGCGCGTCGACGCCCCCGCCGACTACCGTCTGATGCCGGTGCACCCGTGGCAGTGGCAGCGCTGGCTGGCGCCGCTGCACGCCGGCGACATCGCCCACGGCCGGCTGCACTATCTGGGCGAGTTCGGCGACCGCTACGCGCCGCAGCAGTCACTACGCACCCTGACCAACGTCAGCCGGTGCGCCAGCCACGACATCAAGCTGCCGCTGACGATCATGAACACCTCCTGCTATCGCGGCATTCCCGGGCGCTATCTGCTCGCCGGCCCGGCGGCCTCGGCGTGGCTCAAGCGCCGCGCCGAGGAGGACCCGGAGTTCGCCCGCGCGGGGCTGGAGATCCTCGCCGAGCCCGCTGGCGCGGTGCTGCCCCACGCCCAGTACGCACGCCTGGCCCAGGCCCCCTACCGCTACGCCGAGCTGTTCGGGGTGATCTGGCGCGAGGCGCTGGCGCCGCGCCTGGGGGCGAGCGAGCAGGCGCTGCTGATGGCCGAGCTGATGCAGTGCGACGAGCAGGGCCGGCCCTGGCTCGCCGCCTATCTGGCCGCGGCCGGGGCCGAGTCGCCGGCCGCCGCGGAGCGCTGGCTCACGCGGCTGTTCGAGGTCACCGTGGTGCCGATGTGGCACCTGATGTGCCGCTACGGCGTCTCGCTGATCGCCCATGGCCAGAATCTCACCCTGATCCTGCGTGACGGCTGGCCCCAGCGCCTGGCGCTCAAGGATTTCCAGGGCGATCTGCGCCTGGTCGACGAGGACTTCCCCGAGGCCAGCGACCTGCCGGAGAACCTCACCGCGGTCACCGTGCGGCTGCCGCCGGAGAAGCTGATCCACGATCTGCAGACCGGCCACTTCGTCACCACGCTGCGCTTCATCGCGCCGCTGGCCGCCGCCTGCGGGGTGGATGAGACGCGCTTCTACCAGCTCTGCGGCGACGTGCTCGCCGCCTACCGGGAACGCCACCCGGCGCTGGCCGAGCGTTTCGTCCGCTTCGATCTGTTCGCGCCGCGCATCCTGCGCCTGACGCTCAATCGCGCCAAGTTCCTGCACGCCACCGACAACGCCAGCGAGCGCATGCTGGCGGAGATGGATCTGCACGTGGCCAACCCTCTGCACGGCGTGCGTCAAGCCGCGTCACGCGCCGAGGTCATCACATCACCGGAGGTGTCCGATGTCTGAACGCTCTACTCTCGATCTGGCCGGCGTGGGCGCTGGCCCCTTCAACCTGAGCATCGCCGCGCTGGCGGACTCGCGCCTGCCGCAACTCGCCACCCGCTTCTTCGAGCGGCGCCAGGCGCTCTCCTGGCACCCCGGCCTGATGCTGCCCGATACCCATCTGCAGACCGGCTTCCTCAAGGATCTGGTCACGGCGGTGGCGCCGGACAGCCGCCACTCCTTCCTCAACTATCTGGTCAGCCACCGGCGCTTCTATCGCTTCCTCAATGCCGAGCTGGGCAGCGTCAGCCGCGCCGAGTTCTCCGACTACCTGCGCTGGGTCGGCGAGCGCCTGGAGAGCGTGGCACTGGGCCAGGGGGTGCGCGAGATCGAGCTCGACGCCCACGGCTTCCGCCTGCGCACCGACAGCGGCGACTACCGCGCCCGCCACCTCTGCCTGGGCACCGGCAAGGCGCCGTGGATGCCTGAGTTCGCCACCGCACTGCGCGGCCCACACTGCCTGCACGCGGCCGAGATCGCCCATACCCGGCGCGACTTCTCCGGCCTGCGCGTGGTGGTGGTGGGCGGCGGCCAGAGCGGCGCCGATGTGTTCCTGAATGCCCTGCGTGGCCACTGGGGCCAGCCGCGCTCGCTCGACTGGATCTCGCGGCGGCGCAACTTCGAGCCGCTCGACGAGACCGCGTTCACCAACGAGTACTTCACCCCCGGCTACACCAGCGCCTTCCACGGCCTGTCGCGGGCGGTGCGCGAGCGCGAGGTGGCGGCCCAGAAGCTGGCCAGCGATGGCATCACGCCCGCCGCCCTGCAGACCCTCTACCGTGAGCTCTATCACCGCTTCGATGTGCTCGGCGAGCCGCGCTGGGCGCGCCTGCTGCCGCACCGCAGCGCGGTGGCGCTGAAGCGTCAGGGCACCGGGCTGAGCCTGACCACCGAGCACGGCCTGGGCGGCGAGCGTGAGCGCTTCGACGCCGATGTGGTGATCTTCGCCACCGGCTTCTCCTCGCAGCTACCGGCGTGCCTGGCGCCGCTGGCCGAGCGTCTGCCACGTGACGCCCATGGCGAGCTGGTACTCGGCCCCCACTTCGAGGTGGCCTGGGATGGCCCCGCCGCCCACCGGCTCTATGCGGTCAACGCCGGGCGCCACAGCCACGGCATCGCCGAGCCGCAGCTGTCGCTGATGGCGTGGCGCTCGGCGACCATCCTCAACCATGTCGCCGGGCGGGAAGTGTTCGACCTCGCCGACAGCGACGGCCCTGTGGCCTGGCATCCGCTGGCGGCCCATAGCGACGTGGTCGAGCAGCGCTGGGCGCAGGCGATCTGATCCGTCGCCTCCGGCCAGGCGCACCGCCAGGCCCTGGGCCTCAATCCGCCCACTGCCATGGCGGTGCGTCGAGCATGCCCTGATCGACGATCACGCTCTCCCCCAGCGTCTTCTCCAGGGCGATGGCGTTGCACTGGGCATCGCGCTCCAGCGCCGCGACCAGGCGCGGGGCGTGGGAGACCACCCACACCTGCGTCTCGCGGGAGGCACGCACGATCAGCCGCCCCAGGGCGGGCAGCAGATCGGGATGCAGGCTGGTCTCCGGCTCGTTCAGTACCATCAGCGATGGCGGCCGGGGCGTCAGCAGCGCCGCCACCAGCAGCAGATAGCGCAGCGTGCCATCCGACAGCTCCGCCTGGTTCAGCGGTCGCAGCAGGCCCTCCTGCTGGAACCGCAGCAGGAAGCGATTGCCACCATCGGCCTCGACGCCGAGCCTGGCCCCGGGGAAGGCATCCTCGATCGCCGCGTGCAGTGCCTGCCGGTCGCCGATCTCGTGGATGGTGCGCAGTGCGGCCACCAGCCCATGACCGTCATGATCCAGTACCGGGGTGCGGGTGCCGATCTGCGGCGTGCGAACGGGGGCGTGCGCATCGCTGCGGAACTGGTCGTAGAAGCGCCAGCCACGAACCGCCTGGCGCACGGCGTGTACCTCGGGCACGGCGACCGGGTCACTGATTTCGCTCAGGATGCTGTCACGCGGATCGAGATGGGCGTCGTACACCCGCCACTGACGTCCTTGGCGTACCTTGACCGTCGACCCTTGGCGATCGACCAGACAGTTGCTGGGCCGATAGACCTCACCCGCCCAGATGCACTCCCGCTTGATCTCGGGATCGAGCTGGAACAGGGAGGGCTCCTGGTAGCCGGCGAACCCTTGCGGCGACGGCATGCCCAGCGAAATGGCGTAGCCGAAGGTCTCGCCCACGAAGCCCAGCCGCAGCCGCGGGCTGCGTCGGCGCGGACCACCCTGGATGGGGACACTGCCTTCGCGCATGCCCCGGGTCAGGGTGTCCGGTCCGGCCCAGAAGGTGTGGTCGAGCCCGCCCTCCTGGGCGAGCGAGGCGATCAGGTTGCCCCGCGCGGTGTCGGCCAGCAGCCGCAGCGACTTGTAGAGATTGGACTTGCCGCTGCCGTTGGGGCCGGTGACCACGTTGAGTTCGGAGAGCGGCGAGACGATCTGCCTCAGGCTGCGATAGTGAGACACCGCGAAGGTGTTGATCATGGTCGAGAGAACTCCCTGACGGACGCCGAGATCTGCCGTGGCAGCCCACACCTTATCATCGACGCCCGATGCGATAGCGCCTCCCGTCATTGACGCACGCAGGCGAAGATCGCGCTGGACGCGGGGGGAACTACACAGGATGCTAATGTTTAGCCACTGAACCCTGGCTTTCCGATTCGCCTGCCGACAGCGAGCCCGCCATGCTGCAACCCGTTTCCCGTCAAAGCGATCTGACCCTCGAACCCGATCAGACGCCGCCGCGCCCGGCGGACGTGAGCACCTTCGCGCCGCTGGGCGTCCCCGCCTTCCGCATGATCTGGATCGCCAACCTGTTCGCCAACCTGGGGGTATGGGCGCAGTCGGTGGCGGCGGCCTGGGTGGTCACCTCCAGCGCCGGCGGCGCGCTGCTGGTGGCGATGATCCAGGTGGCAGCGGCGCTGCCACTGGTGCTGATGTCGATCGTCACCGGAGTGATCGCGGACAACTACGACCGCCGCAAGGTGATGCTGTTCGGGTTGATCATCGAGCTGCTGGGCGGCGCCTTCATCACCCTGATCGCCTTTCTCGGCCTGCTCTCGCCGACCCTGCTGCTCGCCTCGATCCTGTGCGTGTCGATCGGTGCGGCGATCACCACCCCGGCGTGGCAGGCGGCGGTCAACGAGCAGGTGCCGCGCAATCTGGTCTCCAGCGCAGTACTGCTCAACAGCGTCAACTACAACGCCGCCCGCGCCATCGGCCCGGCCATCGGTGGATTGCTGCTGGCAGCGGTGGGGCCGGCGTGGATCTTCCTGCTCAACGTGCTCTGCTTCTGCGGCCTGCTCGCCGCGCTGTGGCGCTGGAAGCGCGCGGTGCTGCCCAAGTCGCTGCCGCCGGAGCGGCTGTGGGAGGGGGTCAAGGCGGCCATGCACTTCGTGCAGTACTCCAGCGTCACCCGGCTGGTGATGCTGCGTGCCTTCATCTTCGGCATCTCGGCCAGCGCCATCTGGGCGCTGCTGCCGCTGCTGGCGCATCAGCACCCCAGCGGCAGCGCCTCGCTCTACGGCTACATGCTGGGCGGGCTGGGGATCGGCGCGATCGCCGGCAGTACCCTGGTCAACCGGGCGCGTCAGCGGTTCGGCAGCAGCCGCCTGATCAGCGTCGCCGCCATGCTGCTGGGCGGCGTGATGCTGATGCTCGGCGGGGTCGACAGGCTGTGGCTGCTGTTCCCGGCGCTGGTGATCGGCGGGGGCTGCTGGATCGCTGCGGTCGCTTCCTACAACTCGGCAGTGCAGGTGCTGGTGCCGGACTGGGTCAAGGCGCGCGCGCTGGCGCTCTATCAGACCGCGCTCTACGCCGGGCTGACCCTGGGCTCGCTGCTGTGGGGCCAGTTGACCGAGGGAGTCGGGGTGCATATGGCGCTGCTGCTGGCCGGCGCACTGCTGCTGCTCTCGGCGCTGCTGTTCCTGCCTTCGCGGCTGCCGGACCTCGACGCCAGCGGCCTGATCGAGGCGCCCGAGGTGCACACCGAGCGCCCGGACTTCGAGTTCGACCCGGCGCGCGGCTCGGTCATGGTCACCATCGAGTACCGTATCGACGCCGAGCATCTGCGCGACTTCGCCCGTGCGGTGCGGCCGTTGCGCAAGCTGCGCCTGCGCAACGGCGCCAAGCGCTGGTCGCTCTACCGCGATATCGTCGACCGCGACCTGTGGCAGGAGGTGTTCCTGGTACCCAACTGGCTGCAGCATCTGCGCATGCTCGACCGCATGACCCTGGGCGACCGCGCGATCATCGAACGGGTCACCGCACTGCATGCCGGCAACGAGCCGCCGCGGGCGCGTCACGGCGTCAGCTACCGCTCCTCGCGCCACGCCAACGCGACCCTGACCCCGAACCAGACCGAACCGCCGGATGAGCCGGCCACGGCGGCCGACGCCACCAGCGCCCCCTGGCCACGGCGCGATATCCCGACTCGATAGCTGAGCTGCACGCCGGCGCTTTCCATCGCGCCGGCCGTTCGTCCCGCCGACTCGGCAGCGACCTGCAAGCGTCATCCGGGCGTGCGATACTGCGCCCCCGCAGCGCCGGGCCCGGCCGCGCTGCATCGGCCAACCCAGGGAGCCCGACATGACCCAAGAGACCGCCCGTCAGACCCTGCAGCGCGTCTTCGGTTTCGACGATTTCCGCGGCGGCCAGGGCGCGGTGATCGAACGCGTCATCGGCGGCCGTTCGACCGCGGCGATCTTCGCCACCGGCGCCGGCAAGTCGCTGTGCTATCAACTCCCCGCGCTGCACCTGCCCCACCTCACCCTGGTGGTCTCGCCGCTGCTGGCGCTGATGCAGGACCAGCTCGGCTTTCTCCAGCGCCACGGCGTGGCCGCCGCCAGCATCGACTCCACCCAGGACCGCGACACCGTGCGCGAGATCATGGAGCGGGCGCGGCGCAACGAGCTCAAGATCCTGATGGTCTCGGTGGAGCGGCTCAAGAACGAGCGCTTCCGCCACTTCCTGCGCCAGATCGCGATCTCGCTGCTGGTGATCGACGAGGCCCACTGCATCTCCGAGTGGGGCCACAACTTCCGCCCCGACTACCTCAAGCTGCCCGACTACCAGCGCGAGTTCGACATTCCCCAGGCGCTGCTGCTCACCGCCACCGCGACCCCGGCGGTGATCGACGACATGCGCGACAAGTTCGCCATCGCCGCCGAGGACGTGATCACCACCGGCTTCCATCGCCCCAATCTCGAACTGCTGGTGCAGCCGGTGCCGGCCGCCGAGCGCCTGGAGGCCCTGGCCGCCTGGCTGGCCCCACAGCAGCAGCCGGGCGCTGCCGCGCCCACCATCGTCTATGTCACCCTGCAGCACAGCGCCGAGCAGGTCGCCCGCGATCTCAGCGCCCGAGGCATCGCCGCGCGGGCCTACCATGCCGGACTCGACAGCGAGACCCGCGACGCCATCCAGCAGGGCTTCATGCACGGCGAGCTCGCCTGCATCGTCGCCACCATCGCCTTCGGCATGGGCATCGACAAGGGCGATATCCGCAACGTGGTCCACTACGACCTGCCCAAGTCGATCGAGAACTACAGTCAGGAGATCGGCCGCGCCGGGCGCGATGGCAAGCCTTCGCGCTGCCTCACCCTGGCCGGCCGCGACGGCCTGCGGGTGCTGGAGAACTTCGTCTATGGCGATACCCCGGAGCGCGCCGGCATTCGTCACGTGCTCGATGAGATCGCCACCGCCGGCGCCCGGCCGGAGCGCCAGTGGCCGGTGCTGCTCAACACCCTCTCGCGCGACAGCAATGTGCGCTTGCTGCCGCTGAAGACGCTGCTGGTGCGCCTGGAGATGCACGGCGTCATCGCGCCGCGCTACGCCTATCTGGCCGAGTACCGGCTGCGCTACGTCGAGCCTGCAGAGACGCTGGTGGCACGCTTCGAAGGCGAGCGCGCCGACTTCGTGCAACTGATCGTCGACAACGTGCCGATGGCACGCACCTGGGGCACGGTGGATTTCGAGCGCCTCTACCAGGCCGGGGCGGCCGCCGGGCTCGACGCCTCCCGGGGGCGGGTGATCACAGCGCTGGAGTACTTCCAGGAGAAGGGCTGGGTGGTGCTGGAAGCCAAGCGCATGACCGATGTCTACGAGGTGCTGACGCCCGAGTTCGACATCGACGGCCTGAGCGACACCCTGCTGGCCGAGTACCAGGCGCGGGAGGCGAGTGAGATCGCACGGCTGCACGCCATGCTCGACCTGTTCGAGTCCACCACCTGCCTGACCTGGCGCCTTGCCGCCTACTTCGGCGAGGCGCCACCGGTGGATACTACTGGCTGCGGCCATTGCTCGGTATGCCACGGCCGTATCGCCAGCCTGCCGCCGGCCCCGCCGCTGCCCGAGCCCGATGCGCAGACGCTGCAGCAGGCGCTGGCGCCGTTCATCGCCCGCCACCGCGATACCCTTGGCGAGGCCCCCGGCCCCCAGCGCATGGCGCATTTTCTGTGCGGGCTGGCGATGCCGCTGTTCACCCCGCTCAAGGCGCGCCAGCTGCCGGGGTTCGCGCGCTTCGAGGCCTACCCCTACGGCGAGATTCGTGATCGCTGTCAGGCGCTGCTGGCCGCCGGCGAGACACCGAACTGATCGGGCGTCGACGCTCACCCGAATACTGTATGCAAAACCACTGTTTTTGAGTACAGTACCTCGAGCCACGCGCTTTCGGCCCGGACCGCCCTGCCAGGGTCGGCCAGGGGCCGGAGCTGCCGTCTCCCCCTGCTCGAGGTGCGCCATGGAGCTGATCGACAAACTCTCCATCCTGGCCGATGCCGCCAAGTACGACGCCTCCTGCGCCAGCAGCGGCGCGCCCAATCGCACCTCCCGCGGCAAGGCCGGGCTGGGTGCCTCCAGCGGCATGGGCATCTGTCACAGCTTCACTCCGGATGGCCGCTGCGTCTCGCTACTCAAGGTGCTGCTGACCAACTTCTGTCTCTACGACTGCCAGTACTGCATCAATCGCCGTTCGAGCAATATCCCGCGCGCCCGCTTCACGCCAGAAGAGGTGGTGCGGCTCACGCTCTCGTTCTACCGCCGCAATACCATCAGCGGGCTGTTCCTGAGCTCGGGCATCATCCGCTCCAGCGACTACACCATGGAGCAGCTGATCCAGGTGGCCAGGCTGCTGCGCGAGACCCACCAGTTCCGCGGCTATATCCATCTCAAGGCGATTCCCGAGGCCGACCCCAGGCTATTGGAGGAGGCCGGGCGCTACGCCGACCGTCTCAGCGCCAATATCGAACTGCCGACGCTGACGAGCCTCAAGACCCTGGCGCCGGAGAAGCAGCTGGGCACCATCCACTCGGCGATGGGCCAGATCCGCCAGGGCATCGATGCCGCCAACGACGCGGCCACGCAGGAGGCCAAGCACCCGCCGCGCAGCGACAACCCCAAGCGCATGGCGCCACGCTACGCCCCGGGAGGCCAGAGCACGCAGATGATCGTCGGCGCCGATACCACCGATGACCGCACCATCCTGCAGTCCGCCGAACAGCTCTATCAGCGCTTCCGGCTCAAGCGCGTCTACTACTCGGCCTTCAGCCCGATCCCCGAACGCCCCGCCGGGCTGCCCCAGGCTGCCCCGCCGCTGCTGCGCGAGCATCGGCTCTACCAGGCCGACTTCCTGATCCGCGGCTACGGCTTCGCCGCCGCGGAGCTGCTCGGCAAGCCGGGCAATCTGGCACTAGACATCGACCCCAAGCTGGCCTGGGCGCTGACCCATCGCGACACCTTCCCGCTCGATCTCAACCGCGCCGAGCCGGCGCTGATCGCCCGTGTGCCGGGGATCGGCCTGAGGAGCGTGCAGCGGCTGGTCGAGCTGCGCCGCCACCGGCGAATCCGCTTTCAGGATCTGATCGCGCTGCGCTGCCGGATAGAGATCCTGCGCCCCTTCGTGGTGACCCAAGACTACCGCCCCGCCGATGGCCAGCGCGACAGCGCCCGCCTGCGCCAGCAGCTGACCGCGCCGCAGCCGGCGCAGATGGCACTGTGGTGAGCCCGTGATGACGCTTGCCTCGTCCACGCCCTGGGTCGTGCCCGCCGCGGACTTCGGCCAGTGGCGCGACGCCGCCCGGCGCCTGCTGCAGGCCGGCGTGCCGCCGGCGGCGGTGATATGGGAGGATGCCCGCGAGGTCCAGGAGGATCTCTTCGCCAGCGCCGAGGCCGGCGCTATCAGGCTGCCCGAGCCGAGCGTGCCGCCGCCCCCGGTGCGCATCGCCCGTGAGGACCTGGCCCTGCTCGAACGCGCCTCCCGCTATCGTTGCGGTGAGGGCGAACAGGGCCGCTGGGCGCTGCTCTACCGGGTGATGTGGCGCCTGCACCAGGGCGAGCGCGCGGCCATCCACGCCGCCGACGTCGATGGCCGCGTGCTGCACCAGCGCCACCATGCGGTCAAGCGCGAGGCGCACCATATGCACGCCTTCCTGCGCTTTTATCGCGACGACACGGATGGAGACGAGGCGGATGCGCGGGGCGCGAAGAGAGCCTCTGGCGGGGAAGAGTTCCATGCCAGGGAGGATTACCAGAGCGTGGAAGAGTCGAAAGCCAGTTTCATCGCCTGGTTCGAGCCGGCCCACGATGTGCTCGAGCTGGGTGCCGAGCACTTCGCCGACCGCCTGGGCAGCAACCCCTTCCTGATCGCCACCCCGCGGGGCGGCGTGGCCTGGAACGGCGAACAGCTGGATTACCGCACACCCTGCCCGCCAGCCTGGGCGGCCAGGGCCAGAGCTGCCCAGACCGCCGGCGAGGATAGCGAGCACGCGCTCTGGCGCACCTACTTCGTCAGCACCTTCAATCCGGCGCGGCTCAATCATCGGGTCATGACCCAGCACATGCCGCAACGCTTCTGGCGTCATCTCAGCGAAGGCGACCTGATCCCCGAACTCGAGGCCCGCGCCCGCCACGGTGGGCGGCGCCTGGCACAGGAGGCGAGCGTCGGCGAGCGCAAGGGCAAGACGCTGCCGCCAGCACGCCGCTAGGCGATCAAGGAGAGGCGGTGTCGATCCGCGCCACCGCATCGCGGCTGGCGAGGTCGCGCGCCTCGCCGGTGAGTTCGAACAGCTGGCCGTCGCGCATCTCCAGCAGGCGGTCAGCGTGGGCGAAGTAGTGGTCGTCATGGCTGATGGCGAACACGGTGATGCCAAGTTCGCGGAAGCGCGGCATCAGCTCGCGGTAGAAGACCCGGCGGAACTGGGGGTCCTGGTCCGCCGCCCACTCGTCGAGCAGCAAGATCTGGCGCTGCTCGACCAGCGCCATCAGCAGTGCCAGACGCTTGCGCTGCCCCTGGGAGAGCTCGGTATCCAGCACCTGGCCGGCGTCCAGCTCGAGCTTGCGCGCCAGCTGCAGCGTCTCCAGCCAGTTGTCGAGCAGCGCCGGATCGGCCGCACCGCCGCGCGGCCCCATCAGCCGATCGAACTGATGGAAGTCGGTATAGACCGCGGCGAAGCGCTGACGATAGCGCGGCCACTCGGCCTCGGTGACCGCCACGCCGTCGACCTGGATCTCGCCGGAGTGCGGCCGGTAGAGCCCGGTCAGCAGCTTGGCCAGGGTCGACTTGCCGCTGCCGTTGCCGCCGATCAGATAGACCTGCTCGCCACGGGTGAGCGCGAGATCGAGCGGCCCCACCGCAAAGCCCTCGCGCCCCGCGCGCTCGGGGTAGCGATAGGTGACCCCGCGCAGTGACAGCGTCTGCCACTCGCCGTGATCCTCGACCAGATCGAAGGAGGCCCGGTAAGGCGCCAGTTCCAGCTCGCGCAGCTTGTCGAACGAGACCTGGGCGGTGATCAGGGTCGGCGTTGCCCCCACGGCCTGGATCAGCGGCGAGCGCAGGAACAGCAGCGTCAGCGAGAAGGTGGCAGCGACCGCGGTATTGGACCAGCCCAGGCCGTTGGCGAGGAAGAACACCACGCCGATGGCACCGAGCATCATGATATTGGTCCAGTTGCCGGCACTCAGATGGAAGGTGTCGGCGCGGATGATGTGGTCACGGTAGGTGCGGGCATGGGCGTCATACACCTCCTCCAGCAGATGCCGTGCGCGGTCCCGGTTGAGCGAGAGCTCCTTGCGGCCGTGGATCACCGTCTCGTAGTCGCGATAGAGGCGATCGTCGGTGGTGCGGGTGATATGAATATGATGATAGACCCGCGATACCAGCCACCACCCCACCAGCATGGTGAAGGCGATCCACACCGCGGTGACCATCAGCAGCGGCGGCGATAGCCACAGCAGATAGGCCACCGAGGCCAGGGTGATGATCACCCCCTGGACCAGCTCCGGCAGCCGCACGAAGGCGATGGTGACATTGCGGATATCGCTCGACAGGCTGGCCAGCAGATGGGCGCTGCCGAGCTGCTCCAGGCGTTCGATGTCGGTGTCGAGGATGCGTTTGATCAGCCGCTCGCGCAGGCGGTAGACGAAGTGATGGCCCAGCGTGGTGAGCGCCAGCTGCGAGCCCAGGGTCACCGCCAGCAGCAGCGCCACCAGGCCGATGAACGGCACCAGGGTGGTCAGCACGCGGCTGTCGCCGACACTCCCCTCGGTGGCGATCAGCGCATGGTTGATGAAGGCGATCACGCCGATCCCCAGCACCGCGCTGAGAAGGCTGAGGAGCATCACGCCGACGAACGGCCAGCGGTAGTGACGAAAGACGACGCGCAGTAGTTCCATGCCGATCCTGTCGGTGGCGGAAATGGCTCCGCCAGCGGATCAGCCGGCATGCGGCGGCGGCGACGTGAGGGCGGAGTCGGAGCGGCGGGCGCACCCGGCGCAAGCGCGAATGATTCTGATCTTCACTCACGAAGTCAAGCCGCGCTCCGCGTCACGCCTCGTCGTCGGCGAACATCATCTGAATCCGCGAACGCAGCCAGCGCTCGGCGGGATCGTTGTCGTAGACGCTCTGCCACACCATGCTCAGCGCCGAGGGCTGGCGTTCCAGCGGCAGCTCGTCGACCCGCAACCCGCCCTGGGCGGCGAGCACGTCGGCGGCGTAATCCGGTACCGTGGCCAGCATGTCGGTCTCCTGCAGCAGCGAGGCGAGGCTGTTGAACTGCGGTACGGCGAGCACGATCCGACGCCGGCGCCCGTTGGCGGCGAGCAGGTCATCGACGTAGCCGTGCAGGTCGCCGTCGAACGACACCAGCACATGGGGACGTTCGCAGTAGTCGTCCAGGGTCAGCGCGCCGGGGCGGCCGTCGGCACGCAGCACCTTGGCCCGTGAGTGGCGCAGGGTCTTCTGCTTGGCGTTGGCGGGCAGGTCGCGGGCGTAGCCGGCGGCGACGGTGATCTCGCCGGTGTTGAGCAGCTGCGGCATGAGGTGGAAGTCGGCCCGGCGCACCACCAGCACGATGCCCGGCGCCTCGGTACGCAGGCGCTTGAGCAGCGCCGGCAGCAGGGCGAACTCGATATCGTCGCTGAAGCCGACGCGGAACACCGCCTCGCTGGTACTGGGGTCGAAGCTGCTGGTGCGGCTGAGCACGCTGGAGATCGCATCCAGCGCCGGCTGCAGCTGATCGTAGATCTCCAGCGCCCGCGCCGTGGGCACCATCTGGCGCCCGGTGCGCACCAGCAGCGGATCGCCGAACACGTCGCGCAGCCGTCCAAGGGCGGCGCTGGTCGCCGGCTGCCCCAGGAACAGCCGCTCCGCCGCCCGGGAGACGCTGCGCTCCTGCATCAGCGTCTCGAAGACCACCAGCAGTTTGAAGTCGACGCCACGCAGGTCGCTTCGATTCATCACCCACTCCCTCGCCTTACCACAAAATCGCCCTACTACACCGCCGCTCTACCACACCGTCGCCTGCCCCTGGCGTGCCTCACCGCACGCAGGCGGGTCGGTCGCGCACTCCACGCCGAACCCGGCCGCCGAGCCGAGGGTACCGGCAGCGGCGACCGGCGTCCCATCGCGGTTATCGATACGCGTTATAGCCAGTATCGATGATCGAGCATAGTGTGTCGCGATCATCATCGATAGAGTCGGATAACAGATTCGGAACGTCCGAGGTGTGCCATGTCACGCACGATACAATTTCAACGATTCGGCGGTGCCGAAGTCCTCGACATCATCGAGTCCCCAGCGCAGGAACCCGCTGCCGGGGAAGTCGCGATCGCCACCGAGGCCATCGGGGTCAATTGGCACGATGTACTGTGGCGGCGCAACATGGGGCCGACCCGAGCCACCCTGCCCGCGGGCCTGGGCAGCGAGATGGCCGGGCGGGTGGTCGCCGTCGGGCCCGGCGTCGAGGCGTTCCGCCCCGGCGACCGTGTCGCCTCGATCCCCGCCTTCGACCCCAACCGCTACGCCACCTACGCCGAGCACACGGTGCTCCCGGTGGAGGCGCTGATCGCCTATCCGCCCCAGCTCTCGGCAATCGAGGCGAGCGTGCACTATCTGCCATCGCTGGTCAGTTGGCTCGGCTTTTGCGAGATCGCCGCGCTGCAACCCGGCGAGACCGTACTGATCACCGGCGCCTGCCATATCGGCGGCCCCTACGCGGTGCAGGTGGCCCACGCTCTGGGTGCCCGGGTGATCGCAGCGACACCCCACGAAGGCGCCATCGACTATTTGAAGACCCTGGGTGCCGACGCGGTGATACATACCGAGACCCAGGATCTGGTCAAGAAAGTGACCAAGCTCACCGATGGCCAGGGCGTCGATGTCGCGCTGGATGCCCTCGGCGGCCCCCAGTTCAACCTGCTGGGCGAGGTCATGGCGCCGCGCGGGCGGCTGATTCTCTACGGACTGCTCGGCGGCAACGAGACCTCGTTCCCGGCACAGGCGGCCTTTCGCAAGAACATCCAGTTCCATGTTCACAGCCTCTCCAACTTCAGCGGCAAGCCGGAACTGGATATCCCCCAGAATCGTCCGGCGCTGGCGCGCGCGATTGCCGACGTCGAGCGCATGACCCTCAGCGGCGAGCTGCGCCCGCAGATCGATCACTGCTTCGACTTCAGCGAGGTGATCGAAGCGCACCGCTATCTGGAGACCTGCGCCAACCACCATGGGCGCATCGTGCTCGAGGTGACGAAGAAGTGACCGCCGCCGCGCCGGCCAGACGCCGCGAATTGACGCCGCCGCGGGATTGACGACAATGGCGCGCCTGGAGCGTGATCGGCTCCACTTGGCTCGCACTGTCACCGCTGATGGGGAAACACCCGCATGCTCGCTCAACTCTTCGCCGTGATGGCGCCGGTGCTGGCCGGCGCGAGCATCGGCTTCGGCTGGATTCGGCTCGGCTACAGCTACCCCACCGAGTTCGTGACCAAGCTGGTGTTCAATGTCGGCACACCGGCGCTGGTGTTGGCCTCGCTCGCCAATGCCGATGTCGATCCGGGCGACTTCGGCATGACCCTGCTGGCGACCTTGCTGGTACTCGCCGGCCTGGCGCTGGCCAGCCTGGGCGTGGCGCGGCTGTTGAAGAAATCGTGGCGGGTGATCCTGTCACCGATGATGTACCCCAATACCGGCAACATGGGTCTGCCGGTATCGCTCTACGCCTTCGGCCACGCCGGCTTCACCTTCGCCATGACCGCCTGGGTCGCCAACGCCCTGATCCAGTTCACCTTCGGCATGATGATGGCGTCGCGGGGCAACCCGTGGAAGGCCCTGCTGAAAAACCCGACGCTCTACAGCATCGCCCTCTCGCTGCTCTTCCTGTTAAGCGGCACACCGTTGCCGGCCTGGCTCGGCAACACCGTGCATCTGCTCTCCGGGCTGACCATTCCGCTGATGCTGATCACCCTGGGGGTGTCGCTGGCCAGCATCCAGGCGCGCAGCCTCTCCTCGGGTCTGCTCTTCACCCTGTGCCGGGTGCCCATCGCCCTGGGGCTCTCCTTCGGCGTCGCCGCCCTGCTCGGCCTGCCGCCCCTCGCCGCCAGCGCCCTGGCACTGCAGATGAGCATGCCGGTGGCGGTCTACAACTATCTGTTCGCCCAGCGTGCCCGGCGCGAGCCGGAGTACGTCGCCAGTCTGGTGTTCTGCTCGACGCTGCTGGCGTTCGTCTATCTGCCGCTGGAGCTGGCATTCCTATTGCCGAGCTAAGCGCGCAGGCGCCTTGCAAAGCCCCAGTCAACGACTATATTACAGACACGTAATCTGACGGTTTTTCAAAGTATTACCGCAGGTTGCAAAGGATATTGGTTCGTCAATGGAGCCTTCAGGCAAGGAGACGAAGATGCAAAAACTGTCATGGAAGCAGACTCTGGGTGCCGCCGCGCTGGTCGCCGGTTCCGCTGGCATGTCCCAGGCCGCCCTGGCCCAGGATACCGCCAAGCAGGACCTGCAGGGACTCTACTCCGCCGGGGAGCTGATGGACGCCGACGTCTATCTGAAGAGCGCACCCAAAGATGATATCGGCGATGTCGAAGACATCCTGCTGGGCGAAGACATGGGCGTTCAGGCGCTGGTGATCGAAGCTGGCGGCGTGCTCGACATGGGCGATCGTGAGTTCGTGGTACAGAAAGGCGACTTCACCGTCGAGACGGTCCACGCCGACAACCTCGACGACATCGAGTATCGCGTGGTGCTGGATATCGACAAGAGCGCGCTGAAGCAGCAGCCCGAGTACACCAACGACTGGTGGCAGCAGGCCAAGACCAACGCCGCACAGGCTTGGGAGCAGACCAAACAGGGTGCCTCCAGCGCCTGGCAGAGCACCAAGGAGGCCACCTCCAATCTGCTGCGTGATGCCAGCAACGCCATCGACGGCAACAACTGAGCCGTCGCCGCAGCCCATGAAATGACATCATGGGTTGCCGAAAACCAGACCGCCGATCCTGCGATCGGCGGTTTTTTTGTGCCCTGCCCTCCTTGGCGCAGGTTGCCCGCCAGACTTCGCACCCCTTCGGCGTCCAGCATCACTCTCGGCACTATCTTGGTGCCTTGCCACCCCTGGCTGGCAACAACCTAGACCTATCAGGCCCAGAAACAGAGCGCCCCGCCCCGGGCAAGCCGGGGCGGGGCGCTGAAGGCGCTGGCAGCAGTCGCTTACTGCTTCTTCTGCACCATGCCCTGCACGCGTTGCATCAGCTGCGGATCCTGCTGAATGGCTTGACCGATGGCGTTGAACTGCTCGACGCTCATCTCGTTGTCCTTCACGGCCTGGACCATCTCGTCGTTGGCCTGCTGGCGAATCTTCTGCTGTTCGCCCTCGTCGGAGGCATTTTGCAGCTGCTCGGTGTAGTCCTGCGAGATCGAGGCGATCTGCTGCGAGGCGTCAGCGAAGTGCTGCAGCTGCGCGTCGGAGAAGTTTTTCGCCGGCGCCTGGGTCTTGGCGGCGCTGTCGGCGGTATCCTGAGCCATGACCGGCGCGCTGGCCAGACCGGTGGTCATCATGGCTGCCGCGAGAAACGCAGTGATCCGTTGCATTCAATCCTCCAGATATCGATTTTCTGCATGTGCCTAAGTGGGATGCCTCACATGGCCAAGAGTTCCCGTAGAAAGTGTTTCTCTCGGCAATGAAATGTGTCTCGTGCCCTCCGAGGGTGTGTACAAGATGTCTGCGCTCGGCAATACGGCGTTAACATCGGCCGCGTACGCGAGCCCGGTCCGTTTTTAGACCGACTTTGCCTTGCCTTCGCTCGCCGAATTTGTAAACACCCTCTCCGGCAGGCCGAGAAAACGCTGAATTCATCAGCCAGCAGCCTCGGTCATGCTGGTGGCAGCGCCCACCCCTCTCAGGATAGCCACTCGACGAGCGCGTGGATACCGTCGCGGACCCGCGCCAGGGCCGCCTCCTCCAGCGGCGCCTCGAGTCGCGCCGGGTCCTGCCCCAGCAGCTGTTCGCCGTCGAAGTCGACATAGGCCAGCCTGGCGCTCAACTGCTCAGGCGCACAGCCGAAGGCCGATCCCGGCAGCAGCGCCACACCGGTCTCCTCGAGCAGGCGGGCGGTGAGCTCGGCACTGGTATGAATGCCGCGTGCCGCGAGCCTGTCACGCTGCGCCTCGAAGTCGGGGAATAGATAGAAGCCGCCGTCCGGGGCGTGGGTGCGAATGCCCGCCGCATTGAGCTCGGCGCTGCACCACTGCCCGATCAGTGAAAGCCAGACGCGCTGACGCCGAAGATAAGCGACGAGCTGCGGCGTGTAGCGGTAGGCGACGCAGGCCGCCTCCTGTACCGGGCTGGCCACGCTCGACCAGGTTTCGGAGGCGATGCCCAGTAGCCGCGCCATCAGCTCCTCGCCCAGCGCCGGCGGTACCTGCATCACACCGAGACGCCAACCGCCGGCACCACACCACTTGGAGAGACCGCTGGTGGTCACCGTGGCCTCGGGATAGTCGCGGGCGAACGCCCGGTGGGCGCCCTGGTGATGCAGCGGGGCGTAGATCTCGTCGGCCAGCACGATGATGCCATGGCGTCGCGCCACCTCGGCCAGCGCCGCCTGATGGTCGGCGTCCGGCGACAGCCCGGTGGGGTTGCCCGGCGCGTTGAGGATCAACAGCCGGAGGCGCGGACCGCCGGCGCGGCAGTGTTCGTCGAGCTGCTGCGGCGAGATCTGCCAGCGCGAGGCGAAGCTCGCTTCCAGCTTGACCGCGGGCTGCCCCGCCAGGCGTGCCTGGGGCGCATAGGAGACCCAGGCCGGCGCCGGAATCAGGATCTCTGCCGCCGGCAGCGCCTTGATCAGGGCAAACAGCAGCAGCTTGCTGCCGGGGCCGATCAGCACCCGCTCCGCCACCCACTCGGTGGCGTCCAGCTCACGGTGGAACGCTGCCACCTGCTCACGCAGCGCCGCCAACCCCTGCACCGGTAGATAAGCCTTACTGGCGGCGTGGATGGAGAGCGCCTCCACCGCCGCTCCGAACACCGGGAACGGCGACTGGCCGAAGCCGAACTTGACGATGCGCTGCCCCTGCGACTCGCGCAGGCGCGACTGCTCGTTGATCAGCAGCGTATCCGATGCCGGGGTGGCGTTGGCATCTTGCCGGTAGGCGGCGGCCAGGCAGTCGGCAGCGAGCCCGGTAGAGGCGGTCATGTGCAGATGGCTCCTATGGATTGAAGGGGGGGGACGTGATGGGGTGGCGCGAAATCGCGGCGCACGCTCACTCCACCTGCCAGCGCGCGATCATGGCTTCGCGACGCCGGATCGAGGCTACCGCATCGGCGCCCATCTCATGGGCCATGCACGCCAGCAGCGTCTCCAGGGTGACGAACAGACTGCCCATGGGGTTGAAGAAGAACGGCCCCTGGGCCTGGGCCACCAGCGTCAGCCCGGCCATCTCGGCCAAGCGTGACGCAGGGTGGTTGGTCAGCGCCAGCAGTCGCGCACCCTGCTCCTGCGCCTGCTGGCAGTAATCCACGCTGACCCGGGTCTCGGGACGGTAGGCAATACCCACCACCAGGTCCCCTTCGCCGAGCTCCCGCGCCAGCTCCAGATTGGTGCCGCCGAGGGAGTCGACCAGACGTACGTCACCGCGCAGATAGCCGAGGTAGTAGGCGAGATAGTGGGCCCCGGCGAAGCAGGCACGCTGTCCGACCACATGGATGCGCCGCGCCTCGATCAGTGCCTGCACCGCCTGCGCCAGGCTCTTTTCGCTCAAGTGCTCCAGCGTCCGGGCCAGGTTGATCGACTCTTCGTCCCACAGCTGCTGTTGCTGCGGGCCCCGGGCCTCGCTCGCGGCGCTGTGGCTCAGATCGAGCAGGCGCTCGGCGCGGGTAGAGTAGAAGGCGCCGCTGGCGGCATCGGCGCGGAACAGCGCCTGCAGCGCCTTGAAGCCGCTCAGCTCCAGGGCGTGGGCCAGGCGGGTCAGGCTGGAGGCGTTGACCCCGTTGCGCTCGGCCAGCCCTGAGATGCTCAGGGTCGCGGCCGGCTCGGGGGCGCCCAGCAGCTGCTCCAGCAGCTTGAGCGCGCCCGGCGTGAGCTTGGGCGCCTGTGCCTCGCCGCGACGTGCGGCAATCGCCAGCGCCTGCAGCGCGGCGATGGAGGTGGGTGGCATCTCGAAACCGGCGGTGGCGGTCATGACCGTCCTCCCTGTAATGAAGTGACGCTAACCCTTGATTTCCTTTTTTGCAAATTTATTTGCAAACCTGCAACGATGCGGGACTCTCCCCGCCGTGATGGAGACACGCTAGGCTGTATCCCGACACGCCATCGTCGGATAGTCCTCACGCGCCAGGGCTCTACACACTCATGGTCCAGGTTGATGATTCGCGCCACCCCACCTTGGGCCTGTCGAGATTTCCCAGGCGAGCCGCGATGAGAGATCTCAACACGACTGACCCAACCCAGGGAGAGACAGCCATGAAAACCCGGTGGATCGCCACCCTCGCGCTGAGCGCTGCCATGTGCATTGGCAGCGCCCAGGCACAGACCACACAAGGCGCCGACCCGGCCAACCCGCTGATCACTGATCGCTGGCAGTTCCGGCCGCTGATCGTGGTCACGCCCGACGCCCAGGCCCCCGCCTACCGCGACCTGCGCCGCCAGTTGGCGGCGACCCAGGCACAGTTCGACGAGCGCGAGATGCTGCTCTATACGGTGGAGGGGGACCAGGGGACACGCCACGGTGTGGCGATGACCCCCTACGAGACCCGCGCACTGATCAACGCACTCGGGGTCGACCCGAGCCGGGGGGTGACCACCATCCTGGTGGGCAAGGATGGCGGCAAGAAAGTGGAGCTTGAGGGCGACGTCAATCTGCAGCAGATCTATGACACCATCGACCGCATGCCGATGCGTCGCGCAGGCAGTTGACCTCTACCGGCGGCGCCCCGGCCAGTGCCGGGGCGCCGCCGCTCTGTCGGCATCACTGCCCGCTCGGGGTCACTGCCAACGGGCGAGCTGGGCCAGATAGTCACGCCGGGCCCGCTGCGGGGTGACCGCCGCGAAGCGCACGCTATCCCCCGGCTGGCACTGCGCCAGCCGAGCACACGCCAGTGGCGACAGCGCCCCCAGCCGGGGGTAGCCGCCCACCGTCTGGCGGTCGTTGAGCAGTACGATCGGTTGGCCATCCGGTGGTACCTGAACCGCGCCCAGGGGGATCCCCTCGGAGATCATGCCGCCCAGTCGGCAGCGCAGCACCGGGCCGGTGAGCCTCACGCCCATGCGGTCGGCACGACTGTCGACCTGCCACGCCCGGTTGAAGGCGTCGAACAGGCTGCTGCCGTCGAAATGCGCGATCTGGGCGCCGGTGACCAGCGCCAGCGGCGCACCGGCCGCGACCGGGTCCGGCGGCGTGTCGAGCCGGCGCGTCCGGCACTCGGCGTGGCGGGCGACCAGACGGTCCCCCTTGGCCAGCGCTCGGCCCTGGCCATCGAGGCCCCCCAGCTGCTCACGCATCACGCTGGCGAGGCTGCCCATCACTGGCGTGGCGGCGACTCCGCCGGGCAGCGCCAGGTAGGCGCGCAGCCCGTGCCGCGGGCGCTCGAACACCAGCTGCTGGCCGGCCTCGATGACGAAGTGGGTGTAGGGCGCGATCGGCGTGTCGTCGAGCCGCGCGCTCAGATCCGCGCCGGCCAGCGCCAGCGTCAACCGCGACTGTGCCTCCAGCGTCAGTCCGCCCACCGCGACCTCCAGCCCCGCCGCGGTGGGCGCATTGCCGAGCAGCCAGTTGGCCCAGCCCAGCGATACCCAGTCGAGCGCACCGCCCTGGGTCACCCCCAGATGGCGCACGCCGAAGCGCCCCTGATCCTGCACCAGCGCCTGGGGCCCGGCCTGGATCACCACCAGCGCGCCACCCGCTGTCTCCTGCGCCATGTGCGCTCCTGTCTGCTGCTCGGCCGTCTGCTGTGCGCTCGCCTGCAGACCGGCTGTGTTGTCCGACCCGGCCATCAGCGCTCCTCCATCGGGGTGACGTCACCGCCCTGATCGATGAAGGTGGCGCGATCGATCGCTTCGAACCGCACCCGGTCCCCGGGCCGGAACAGGCTGATCTCCTCGCGGTCACGGTCGAACAGCTTGACCGCGGTACGCCCGAGGATGTTCCAGCCCCCCGGCGAGCGCATCGGATAGATCGCGGTCTGGCGCTCGGCGATACCGACGCTGCCCGCCGGCACGCGCTGGCGCGGTGTCTCGAGCCGCGGCGTGGCCAGCGTCTCGTCGACCAGCCCCATGAAGGCATAGCCGGGGGCGAAGCCCAGGGCGAAGGCGCAGTAGTCCCGCGCGCAGTGGCGGCGAATCACCTCCTGCGGGGAGATCTCAAGGCGCGCGGCGATGGTCTCCAGCTCGGGGCCGACGCTCGGGTCGTACCACACCGGAATCACGTGCTCGCGTGCTGTGCTCGCCGCCGCCGGCTCCAGGCCGTCGAGGGCCGCCAGGGCCAACGCGCGCGCCTCGGCGTGGGTCAGCCGGGTGACGTCGTAGTGGATCAACAGCGTGGTATAGGAGGGCACCAGATCGATCAGCGCGGCGCCGAAACGCTCGCGCAGGGCGCTGTCGGCGGCCAGGGTCCAGGGCATGTTGGCTTCGTCGATGCGCGAGAACAGGCGCACCATCAGCGCATCCATGGCGACGGTCTCGAGCCGCGGCGTGGGCGCCGGGCTCATGCTTCCTCCAGCGCCTGGAACGCCTCGCGGATCGCCTTGACCGCCGCCACCGACTCGGCGTTGTCGCCATGCACGCAGAGGGTATCCGCGGCCAGCGTCAAGGCGCTGCCATCGCTGGCCGTGAGAGCCTCGCCCCGAGCCAGGGTCACCGCCTGGGCGACGATCGTCTCGCGCGCATGGTGGACAGCGCCGGGCTGGCGCCGCGAGACCAGATGGCCATCGGCGTCGTAGGCGCGGTCGGCGAAGGTCTCGAACCACAGCGTCACGCCCAGCTCTTCCGCCAGCGCCCGCGCCGGCGCGGGGTCCGCGGTGGACATCACCAGCAGCGGCAGCTCGCGGTCGTAGCGCACGATGGCGCCCATCGCCGCGCGCAGCAGCTCGGGGTCGCGGGCCATGTCGTTGTAGAGCGCGCCGTGTGGCTTGACGTAGCTGACCCGCCCGCCCTCGGCCCGACACATGCCCTCCAGGGCACCGATCTGGTAGAGCATCAGGTTCTCCACCTCCGCCGCCGAGCAGGCCAGCGAGCGGCGGCCGAAACCGACCAGATCGGGATAGCCGGGATGCGCGCCGATGCGCACGTCATGGGCGATCGCCAGCGCCACCGTGCGGCGCATGACGTCAGGATCGGAGGCGTGGAAGCCGCAGGCGATATTGGCACAGTCGACGTAGGGCATCGCCTGTTCGTCGAGCCCCAGGGGCCAGTTGCCGAAGCTCTCGCCCATGTCGCAGTTGAGCAGGGGGACGCGCATCGAATCACCTCTTGGCTATCGTCATGACTCGCTGTCGTGACTTGTTGTTATGGCTTGTCGTTATGGCTAGCGGTGATGACTTTGCGTTATCACGCTTGGTAGTGCTGCCTGATGGCACTGTAAGAAAGCGCTCACGTCAGGGTCCAATCGTTTTTCGCGATGTGCAGTATCGGCGCAACCTTTCATGCCCCGGACCTATCGGATGGTTGACGCGCCGATGCCCCTCTCGGTTGACGCCTGCGCCCCGCCGTCCAAGAATCGATCACCTTTTCCGTCTGCTCGAGGGCCCTGCATGTTCGATTTCAAGGAGCTGGAAGCCTTCGTCTGGGTGGTCAGACTGGGCTCTTTTCGCAAGGTCGCCACGCGCCTGCACCTGACCCAACCCTCCATCTCCGACCGCATCACGCGACTGGAGGCGACGGTGGGCGAGTCGCTGCTCGATCGTTCGGCACGGCCGGTACAGCCGACCCTGCGCGGACGCGAGTTCTACGCCCACGCCGAGCGCCTGCTGGAGAGCCGCGAGGAGGCGTTGCGCCTATTCCAGAATCAGGAGGATTTCTCCGGCACGCTGCGTCTGGGGGTGATCGAGACCATCGCCCACAGCTGGTTCAACACTTTCCTGAACCGCCTGGCGGAGCGCCACCCGCAGCTGACCATCGAACTGACCGTGGATATCTCGCCGTTCCTGCAGCAGCGCCTGGCCGACAACGACCTCGACATGATCTTCGCCATGGATGGCGTGGCGCCCAACCTGGCGGTGGAGCAGCTGCCGCTGGCGACCTACGAGATGGGCCTGTTCGTCGCCCCGCAGCACCGCGCGGCGCTGGAGGGCGGCGGCAACGCGGCGCTGGCGCGCTTCCCCTTCGTCTCGTTCAGCAAGCTCGCCCGCCCCTATGGCGAACTAGTGACCTATCTCGCCGAGCAGGGCCTCGAGGACCCCAAGATCCACTGCTCGACCACGCTGATGACCATCGTGCGCATGAGTGTCGACGGTGTCGGCATCGGGTCGCTGCCGGTGGCCACCGTGGCCGATGCCTGCGCCCGCGGCGAGCTGCTGCGGCTGGCGCTGCCGAGCCCGCTGCCGGCGATGTACTACGACGCCACCTGGCGCACCAGCAACTATCCGAGCTTCTGTCGCCGGGTGTCGCAGCTGGCCCAGGCCTGCGCCGCCGACTACTTCCGGGCGGACGCCGAGCAGCCAGAGACGCCGCTGCCAGGGGTGAAAGTCTGGACCGATACTGCGGATAAGAATTAACGATTTGACGCCATCGGCGGCCTGCTTGAAGAATGATTCAGATGTCGTTCATTCAATAATAATCAGGACCGTCTCATGCCCAATCGCGTCTTTTCCCTCTGCATGCTGGCCGCCGTCGGCGCCCTGAGCCTCTCCACGCCGGCCTTCGCCGAGCAGTGGAACCTCGCCACGCCGTACGGCGATGCCAGCTTCCACACCCAGAACACCAAGGCGTTCGCCGAGGATGTCGCCGCGGCCACCGACGGCAAGCTGACCATCAATGTCCACAGTGGCGGCTCGCTGATCAGTCATGCCGAGATCAAGCCGTCGGTGCGCCGCGGTACAGTGCAGGCGGGCGAGGTGTTCCTCTCCATTCTCTCCAACGAGTCGCCGATCTACGAAGTCGATACCCTGCCCGGCCTGGCCACCAGCTACCAGGACGCCTTCGATCTGTGGCAGGCGTCCAAGCCGATCATCACCGAGCTGTTCGCCAAGGAGGGGCTGATGCCGCTCTACGCGGTGCCGTGGCCGGCCCAGGGGATCTATACCGATTTCACCCTGACCGACGCGTCGCAGTTCCAGGGCCTGCGCGTGCGTGCGCCCAACATCAACACCCAGCGCTTCGTCGAGAACCTCGGCGGCATTCCCACCCAGACCGAAGAGGCGGACATCCCCACCGCCTTCAGCACCGGCCGTGTCGATGCGATGATCACCTCGGTCTCCACCGGTAACTCGATGTCGGCGTGGGACTATGTCTCGAACTACAACGACGCCAAGCTGTGGCTGCCCAAGAACATCGTGTTCGTCAACAAGCGCGCCTTCGACCGCCTCGACGCGGACACCCGCCAGGCCGTGCTCGACGCCGCTGCCAAGGCGGAGCAGCGCGGGTGGCAGATGAGCAAGGCGGATGCCGCCAAGAGCGCCAAGGCGCTGGAGGCCCACGGCATCACCATCAGCCAGCCCAGCGCCGAGCTCCAGCAGCAGCTCAAGGCCGCCGGTCAGAAGCTGTTCGAGGATTGGCAGGCCCGCGCCGGCGACCAGGCCAAGGAGCTGGTGACACGCTATCGCGAGCGCCAGGCCCAGCAGTCCCAGTAAGCCTCCCACAGGACCGCCCGCGCGGCGGTCCTTGCCGGGCCCATCCGCCGTTGGGCCCTCGTTACCTACCGCCACTCCGTGAGCTAGCGCGATGACGTTCCGACTCGACCCCCTCTACCGCCTCGGCGCCTGGGGCGCCGCCGCCTGCATGCTGTCGATCTGTGCCCTGGTCACCCTGCAGGTGCTACTGCGCTGCCTGGATGCCCTGCTCAAGGCCGTCGGCGCCAGCCGTCTGGGCCTGGAGATCAGCGGCGTCTCCGAGATCGCCGCCTACCTGCTGGTCGGCGCGACCTTCCTGAGCCTGGCCTATACCTTCACCCACCATGCACACATCCGCGTCACCCTGCTGATCGGGCGCCTGCCGCCGGCTCTGAGGGTGTGGTTCGAGGCAGCCTGCCTGGCCATCTCGCTGGCGCTGAGCGTCCTGCTGGTTTGGCAGCTGATCGGCCTGGTGCGGGAGAGTCTCGACTACGGCGACGTCTCCTCTGGGCTGATGGCGATCCCGCTGTGGATCCCGCAGAGCGTGCTGGTGAGCGGCATCGCGCTGCTCTGTCTGGCGCTGGCCGAAGCGCTGCTGGCGACACTGCGCCAGGCTGTGACCGCCCCGTCTGCCTACGTGGCGCCGGGCGACGACGCCCACGGCGGGGAGTGACACGCGATGCCGCGCAGCCTTACCGCCACCTCTCCGTTCGCTGACTTCGAGGGCCTCGCATGCTGACGCTCAGCCTCGCCACCCTGTTCACCCTGGCGCTGCTGCTCGGCGGCGGCGTCTGGATCGCCTTCGCCCTGCTCGGTACCGGCTGGCTGGCCCTCACCGGCTTCTCCAGTTTCGAGGTCGGGCCGATTCTCGCCTCGGACTTCTGGGGCGCCAGCTACGGCTGGGACCTGACCGCGCTGCCGATGTTCGTGTGGATGGGCGAGATCCTGTTTCGCTCGGGGCTCGCCGATAACATGTTCCGCGCGCTGTCGCCCTGGCTCAACCGGCTGCCGGGCCGGCTCTTGCATGCCAACATCATCGGCAGCGGCCTGTTCGCCGCGGTGTGCGGCTCTTCCGCCGCCACCTGCGCCACGGTCGGCAAGATGACCCTGCCGGAGCTTGAGCGCCGCGGCTACAGCGAGACCCTGGCGCTAGGCACGCTCGCCAGCGCCTCGACGCTGGGCCTGCTGATCCCGCCCTCGATCATGATGATCGTCTACGGCGTGGTCACCGAGCAGTCGATCTCGCGGCTGTTCATGGCCGGCATCGGCCCGGGGCTACTGCTGCTGGCGCTGTTCATGCTCTATCTGGTGGTGTGGTCGCTCAGTGCCGGGCGCCGCGGTGGCGCTGGCCACGCCGAGCCATCGATGCCGCTGGGCGAAAAGCTGCGCAACAGCTGGCGCCTGCTGCCGCTGCTGGCGCTGATCGGCGGGATTCTCGGCAGCATCTACGGCGGTGTCGCCTCGCCCACCGAGGCTGCGGCGGTGGGCGTGGTGCTGTCGATGCTGATAGCACGGCTCAACGGCCACTTCGACCGGCATATCTTCCTCGAATCGATGTTCGCCGGGCTGCGCACCTCGTGCATGATCGCTTTCATCATCGCCGGCGCCTCCTTCCTCTCCTCGGCGATGAGCTTCACCCAGTTGCCCACGCAGCTGGCCACCGCCATCGCCGACATGGGGCTCTCGCCCAATCTGCTGCTGGTGGTGCTGACGCTGTTCCTGCTGGTGCTGGGCTGCTTCCTCGACGGGATCTCGCTGATCCTGCTGGTGACCGCGATCATCATGCCGCTGATCAATGCCGCCGGCATCGACCCGATCTGGTTCGGCATCTATCTGGTGATCGTGGTGGAGATCTCGCAGATCACGCCGCCGGTGGGCTTCAACCTGTTCGTGATCCAGGGGCTGACCGGCAAGAACATCTTCACCATCGCCAAGGCGACGCTGCCGTTCTTTCTGCTGATGCTGCTGGCGATTCTGCTGCTGCGGCTGTTCCCGGAGATCGTGCTCTATCTGCCCCAGGCAATGAATCGCTGAGCGCCTTGCCGGCCTCAGAGGGTGTTTACAAAATGCCTGCGCTCGACGATACGGCGTTGAAATCGACCTCAAAGTACTCATTTACACCCCGTAAACTCAGTCTTTTCGGCCAATTTCGCCTTGTCTCGCCTTCGCTCGTCGATTTTGTAAACACCCTCTCAGAAAGCCACTCACTAGCAAAAAGCAAAACGCCCCCTGCNNGCCGCAGGGGGCGTTATCGTCTTGCGTCCCGCGGCAGGCTGTCTCCGCCCCGCCGGGTGAGCTACTCGGTGAAATCGTCGACCGGATGGCGATACCCCAGCATCAGGGCATCGGCAACGTGACGGAAGGGACTGACATCGACATCCGACTGGCCGCGGCCGATCAGCCCGGCGAAGCGCTCGTAGAGTCCGGCGTACTCGGCGTCCGGGCCCTCTTCCCTCAGCTCGCCGTCGACCCGCATGCGGCTACCGCCGGCCTCGAGGGTGAGGCGACCGTCATCGGTCTCGACATGGATCTCCCAGATCGGTGGCGTGCCGACCTGACGGAAGTCGAACTCGGCGTGAATCGGCACCTTGAGCCCGTCGACGAAATCGAGCGAGGCCGCAATCGGGGTCTGGCAGTTGCCCGGTACCTGCAACTGGGCATCGATCAGATGAAAAGGCCGCGGCAGAATGGCGGTGGCGATCGACAGCGCATTGATGCCGGGATCGAACACACCCATGCCGCCCGGCTGCCAGATCCACGCCTGGCCGGGATGCCACTCGCGCACATCCTCTTTCCAGACGATATCGACCCGCTGGATCTTGCGCGTCGACAGCCAGCGCCGCGCCGGGGCGACGCAGTGGGCATGGCGCGAGTGCCAGCTGGCGAACAGGGTGACGCCGCTACGCGCGGCATCCTCGCGCAGCGTCTCGATCTCGGCCAGGGTCGCCCCGGGCGGCTTCTCGAGCATCACGTGCTTGCCGTGGGACATGGCCAGCCGGGCCTGGGCGGTGCGCACGCCGGCCGGGGTACACAGGGCGACGGCGTCGACTGTCGGCCCCTCCTTGAGCAGCGCTTCCAGAGTCTCGAAATGCGCCACCCCGGGCACGGCGGCATTGCGGCTGGCGACCGCGCTCAGCCGATAGGCAGGGTTGGCATCAATGGCAGGGTGATGCTGATCGCGGGCGATCTTGCCGTAGCCGACGATGGCGAGACGAATGGTATCCATGGCGTGAAACTCTCCCGCTGACGTGATGCGTGGACGATACGCAGCGCGCCCGACGCCGGCGCGCCACTCTGCCGGGCCAGGCCTGGCCCGAACGCAATCTGACATGACAGTTGCCACGCGTCACCTTGGTGACGGGCCGGCGCTGCCGATCATGACATCCCCGGCCATCCGCTCCAATCCCCTCTTGGTGGCGGCCCTGGCGGGGGTGAAAGACAGACGAATCATCGCGGTGTCGGCGGCGCTCACTCGATCCGCTGCAGGAAGGCGGTGCCCCCGAGCTGGCGCATCTGACGCTGGATCCAGGCCGAGCGCTTGAGCACATAGGGCGAGGGCCGCGAGGCGCTCCAGCCGCGCGGGTTGGGCAGGATCGCCGCCAGCCGGCTGGCCTGGGTGACATTCAGATTGGCGGCGGAGGTGCCGAAATAGTGCTCGGCGGCGGCTTGCAGGCCGAACACCCCGGTATCCCACTCGGCGATATTGAGATAGACCTCGAGAATGCGCTGCTTGGGCCACAGCGCCTCGAGCAGCAGCGTGAACCACGCCTCCAGCCCCTTGCGCACCCAGCTGCGCCCGGTCCACAGGAACAGGTTGCGCGCGGTCTGCTGGCTGATGGTGCTGGCACCGCGCAGATCGCCGCCATCCGACCACGAGGTGAGCGCGCGGCGAATCTGGTCGGTATCGAAGCCCCAATGCTCCGGGAAGCGTTGATCCTCTCCCGCCATCACCGCCAGCTTGGCGTTGTCGGAGAGCCGCGACCACGGGGTCCACTGCTGATGGATCTCGAGATTGTCGCCGTGCAGCCAGGCCCCCACCTTGCGCTCGACCATCACCATCGAGCCGAACACCGGCACGAAACGGAACACCAGCACGAGGAACACCGATAGGCCGACGAAAGCGGCAATGGCGATGAAGAAGTAGCGCAACAGCTTGCGGGGCCAGCCTGTCTGCATGCCTCGGGCTCACGTCGGTCAGGGGCGCACAGTATAACAACGTGTGGCTGGCGCAGGGGGGCGGCGGCGCTTTATCGTGGAGCCGCATCCGCCAAGAGGAGTAGCCGCATGCCGATCGACGCCTTCATCCGCCGTCTCGAGCGCCTGGATGCCGAGCCCGACGCACCGCTGAGCGAGCGCCGCGAGGCTTATGAGCGTCTGCATCGCCAGCATCGTCCGCCCGATCCGGCGGGGCTGCGGTTCGAGGATACGTACATCGCGGGGGTGGCGGTGCGCCGCTTCAGGCCACAGGGGGCGGAGAGCGGCTGCGTCGTCTATCTCCACGGGGGCGGCTGGAACCTGGGTTCGGTGGAGAGCCACCACGGCATCACCGCCGACCTGGCCGCGCGCCTCGGCCGTGAGGTGGTGAGCGTGGATTACCGCCGCGTGCCCGAGGCCAGCTACGCGGCGGCGCTCGAAGAGTGTGCCGCGGTGGTCACCGCCTGCGCGCCCCTGGCGGTGGTCGGCGACAGTGCCGGCGGGCGCCTGGCGATCGATGTTGCCCATCACGGCTGGCAGGGACCGCTGGGACTGATCTATCCGGTGGTGGGCGTGCCCACGCCGGAGACGCTGGGCGACGATGCCCCGCTGCTGTCACGGGCAGATATTCTAGCGTTGTGGCAGAGCGTGGCCGACGACGTGCCGGCCATCCCCGGCGAACGCCCGCCGACACCCGCCATCGAGGTGCTGGCGGTGGCGCGCGACCCGCTCACCCGGCCGCTGGAGGCGGCGGTCGAGGCGTGGCGCCACGCCGGCGCCGACGTGGGCTATCGCTGCGCACCGCAGATGGTGCACTCGGCGCTGCACGGCCACGCCGAGCTGCCGGCGATGCGGGAGTCCTGGCAGGCGTTCTGCCAAGCGCTGGTCAGGCGCATCGCCTGAACGCGCATACCCGTTCGCGAACGCGACTCAGTTCGCGAACTCAGCCTTGACCGCGTCGATCGCCGGCTTGCCGTTCTTGGCGGTGACACCTTCGAGCCACTTGGCCACGGTCGCCTCATGACCGTGAATCCACTCGCTGGCCACCTCGTCTGCGGGGCGCTCCTCGTGGCTGTACTGGTAGACCCAGTCGTTCTGGTCGGCGATATCGACCCGGTACTGGGAGAAGAAGCGATAGAGATTGGCGTCCTGCTGCTTCAGGTCGCCCGGCACCAGGGTCCAGACCGTGCTGACGATATCGGCGACACCGCTGTCGTCGGCATCCTTCAGGTAGTAGAGGTCGTAGTTGACGTTCATCCAGTGCGGCTCCCAGCCGACGAACGTCACCCACTCATGATCGGCGATCTTCTGCCCGGCATAGGCCAGCATCGCCGCGGTGGAGCTCTCCTGCAACTGCCAGTCGCCGAGGCCGGCCTTGTTCTCGGCGATCGCCTTCAGAATGGCATCGTTGATGCCGGTACCCGCTTCGATACCCTGGATCTTGCCATCGAAGCGGTCACGGTAGCGGTTGAGATCGGCCACGCTGTCGACCCCCGCCTCATGGACGTATGAGGGCACCACCAGCCCCGAGGTCGCGTTGCTGATATTGGCCGCGGCGTGGGCCAGGCGCCCCGAATCGAGCAACGGTTCGGTCATCTCCTGCTGCACCGGATACCAGTTGCCCAGGTAGGCATCCAGTTGGCCATTGGCCAGCCCGTTGAGGATGACCCCCACCGCCAGCTCCTTCTGTTCGGTGTGGTAGCCCATGGCGTCGAGCAGCTGAGCGGCGATTTCGGTCTTGACCGTGACCCCGGGCCAGGGCGAGACGCCGAAACGCACCTGGTCGAGATCGGCGTGGGCCGGGCCGGCGGTGAGCAGCGCCAAGGGCAGCAGGGAAAACAGACGTAGCGATCGATGGTCATTCATGGTGGGTCCGAGAGGGTTGCCAGAGACCCCCTTACTCTGCGCCCCTGCAAGCCGAGAACTTCACACGATGAGACAAAAAGTTGGCACGAAACGTCATGAATAGGCGGTCGGCTCCGGAAACTGTCGGTATAGTGCCCAGCGACCGAGATCGCGGATCTTGTAATCGACCGGATCATGCAGGGTGTGCGTGCGCGCGTTGCGCCAGAAACGGTCGTAACCGAAGCGCCGCTGGGTGCCCCTGGCGCCGGTCATGTCGAATAGCCGGTTAGTGATCTCCAGTACCGCCTGGTGTGCGGCGACCTTGGCTTCGGCAACGGCGATCGCGGTCTCGCCGCGCGCTGCGGCGGTGATCTCGCTGCCCTGCGCGAAGTGGCGCTGGACGACATCGCCGGCGATATCCGCGAGCACCTGCGCCCCGCGCAGCTTCACCCACAGCTCACCGGCATGGCGCTGAAGGAACGGGTCATCGCCGGCCCGTTCCACGCCGGAGGCCAACCAGGGTCTGGCCTCGTCCCGGGTGTAGCGACGCGCCTCCTCGAACGCGCCCTCGGCGATACCGAGGTAAAGATTGACCAGCACCAGTTGAGCCAGGCAAGTGCGGAATGGCACCACCGGCGCCCCGGGGGCGCCGGGCGCGATCAACACCTCCTCCGGCTCGACCACGACCGAGTCGAAGGTCACCGTGCCACTGTCCGTCTGACGCTGGCCCATGGCATCCCAGTCGTCGTGCACGGTAATGCCGCGGCGCTGGGTCGGAATGGCCGCCACCACCAGACTCCGACTGGCCTCGTGCCAGGCGGACGCGAGCAGATAGTCCGACCCCAACGCGCCCGAACAGAAGCCCTTGTCCCCGGTGAAGACCCAGCCCCCGCGCTCTCGGTCCAGGGCCCGCGTGCGCTTGTCGAGCGGATTGAGTGTGTTACCCCAGAACCAGTTCTTCTGCGCAGTACCCACGAGCAGCTTCGCGCGTTGCGCCTCGGACCCGTAGAGGATCACCGAGCCTACCTGGAGGTGATGGAAGGCGAGAAGATGCGCCAAGGCCGAGTCGGCCTGCGCGATTCGCCGCACGACGCGATAGATCAGCGACCAGGGAGCCCCCACGCCGCCCGCCCAGGCCGGCACGGAGAGCTGCAGCAATCCATGCTCGCGCAGCAGCTCACGCTCGCTGGCCGCATGCCCTCCCTCGCGGTCTCGTGCGACCGCCGTTGTCGCGAGCGTGCTGGCGACTGCATCGGCCACCGCCAGCCAGTGGCGAGCGTCATCGTGAGGCGTCTCGTAGCCGCTCATGGCATCGACAAGGGAAGCAGTGCTATCTGACATATCGGAAGAGATCCCTGGCATGAGGTGGAAACCTTGTCCCGAGAGCGCATGATTCGACACGACGGAATCGATCGACGCCCGCGGGTCCTTGGCACGGGAAGTGAAGAGGAGTGGGCGTACGATTACAGCCGTCGAGAGGGAAGACAAATCAGTTTTTGGGATGAGTAAATCAGCGGCGGCAGAGGCGATGACTTCCCTCTCATCTCCAGCACGCCTACTGGCCTCATCCGACGACGACCCGACCGAGTACCCTGGGCGTGACGACTCGCGACGTCTCGCTTTCACGCCGCCGCCGGGCTTTTTCGACAGGGAAACTCGATGCCGCCGGCGAGGAACACCAGCGTTCATATGGATAGTCGATTTTATTGGTTAACGTCGACGCCGCCATGGTCCAACATCTGGGATGTGATCATGAGGGCCGTCTCCAATGTGTCAGATATTCGGTGTCAACAGTCTCCGCCCCATCGCGCCCAACTATCTGCTGCGGGGATTTTTCTGCCGCGGTGGCGGCACCAGCGACCACAAGGACGGCTGGGGCATTGCCTACCGCGCCGAGAATGGCCAGCCGCATCTCAAGGTGTACACCTCGAGCGCCTTTCGCTGCCAGCACGCCCATATGCTGGCCGGCGGCAGCACACGCTCGCGGAACCTCATGGCACATATCCGCAAGGCGACGATCGGCGCGGTGGAGGATGCCAATAGCCACCCCTTCACCCGCACGCTGTGGGGGCGGCATGTCTTCTTTGCCCACAACGGTGACCTGAAGGCGTTCGCCCCGGCGATCGCGCCACGCTTTCGTACCTTCGGCACGACCGACAGTGAAATGGCGTTCGCGTCGATACTCACGCGACTCGTCGAGCGCTTCGGCGACGCCTTTCCGCCGCTTCCGGCCCTGTACGATGCACTTCAGGACATCGCAGCCGATATCGCCCGTCACGGCACCTTCAATTTCATCCTGACCGTCGACGACCTGATGTTCGCCCACGCCACCACCGATCTGCACTGGACGGCGCACGAACCGGGCACCCCGCGGGTCCGCCTGATCGACTGCGACGAACAGGTGGACACCGGGAGCCTGCACTGCGCCGACGAACGCTTCGTCATCGTCGCCACCCACCCCGTCACCGAAGGACATCGGTGGCAGCGCTTCGGCAAGGGTGAACTGGCGCTGTTCCACGCCGGTCGCCGCCTCGGCACCCACAGCCTCGACAGCGACGAAGACACCCTCGGAGAGGGGCAAGCGGGCTGGCCCGACGACAGACAGCAGGCCATGGCAGCCAGCGCCTGACAGGGCATAAGACCGCGCTTCATCGACCACCGGTCTTCGCCCAAGTATCCCTGTCACCGCCCCCAAAACGCCCCGGCCGTGGACGCCAGAGGCAGCGCCCCCGGCCGGGCCCGATTCGGGATGCCACCGGATTGCCTGGCATCGTGACGCCCTGGCTACGCCCTGGCGCCGTGACGCTCTGGCTCTCTGGCGTTGCCGATCTGCCAGACACCGGTGGGCGGCACGCCATTGACCCGCCAGTTGCCCACATCGCGCGCCTTGTAAATGACCGGATTGTGAGAAGCCAGCGTGCGTGCGTTACGCCAGTGGCGATCGAGCGCCTTGGACAGCCGCGTATCCGACGCGCCCAGCGCATTGAACAGCAAGGTGGCCGCCCGCGGCACAAGCTCGCTGGCCATGACCTGTGCCTGCCCGGCCTCGGCCTCCGCGAGGACATTACACTCGGTCAACAGGGTCTCGTCGTCACTGGTGTGGGCCTCATAGGCCTCCTGCAGGGAGTGGGTCGCCCGCAGCAGCGTGGCCTCCACGGCAAAGGCCAGGCTGCTGATCTCGCCGACCACCTGCAGTACCTGCGCATCCTGACGCGACACCGAGGCATTGCCGTGGCTGTACATGCGCGAGCGTGCCCTCACGCCCTGGGTCGCATCCCGCGCGACCGCACGGCCAATGCCCACCAGGGAGGCCAGCAGTACATGCTGATAAAACGCGGTCTGATAGCGGAAACGGTCGGCGAAGTCGAACAGATGCGCCTGCTCGACAAAGGCCTCGTTGAAGCGCGTGGTACCGCTGCCGGTCAGACGCTGGCCAAAACCATCCCAGTCATCTTCGCGCTGTACCGAGGGCTGGTGGGTGCTGACCAGCGCAATGACATCACCCTGGGTGTCATTGCGGCGGGCGAAGACATCGATCCAGTCGGCAAACAGCGTGCCGGTGCTGTAGAACTTCTCTCCGCTCAACGACCAGCCCCTCTCCAAGGGGGTTACCCGGGTGTTCACATCACCGAGCGCCACCGACCCGATTTCCGTCCAGCCATTGCCCACCAGGTCGCCTTCGACAAAGCGTCCAAACCAGCGGTCGCGCTCGGCACTATCGGGCTGGTTGAGACGATCCTCCACGAAGGCAAAATGCCCCCGTAACGCCTGTGGCAGATTGGCGTCAGCCTCTGCCAGTTCGCTGAGCAATCCGAACAGCTGCGGCAACGACACGCCCCAGCCGCCCTTGTCACGGGGAATTCGTAGCGCGCCAAATCCGGCTTCCTTCAACCATGTGATGGGCTCATGCGGCAGCGCTCGATCCCGTTCCCGCGCCACAGCGCCGGCCGCGATACGGTCGAAGATCGGTCGAAAAGTGGCAATCAGTGTCTGTTGGCTGGCGCCCGTTGATAGTTGACTCATATCCGTGTCCTTACATGGCGTTGTCGTCGAGGTCCTGGCGTATCGGTCCCTTTCATATCGCCCGCAGAAAGTCGATGGGGAACGGACACCGCCTCGAAGGGTATTTCGCTCATGTCACGCCCCACCGGTTATCGGGTGAGAACGGTTATATGACGTCAGCACACAGCCAACAAACAACAATCATCGATATTGATTTCTAGAAATCAGGACATCAAAAATCCACGCCCAAAAAGTCGGAACAGATACGCCGTTGCTGAAAGAGCCAGAGGTCTGACCGGCGTGTCGAAAGGTGCGCCGGGGTTGGTACGTAATGTCGGCGAGCGCAGGCAGTTTTCGTACACGCTCCAGGGCCAGCCTCAAGACGCCATGGCCTCCGCGATATTCACCGCCCAGCGGACCCGCGGGCGACCGACGGCAAGCCTCGAATATACTCTGAAGGCATATACCAAAAACACATATAGGAATTACCCTTCATTCGATATAGGTATGAGTAATCGCTATTTTTCGCGCCCCCGAAAGGAATTTATATTCCTCGACATACAAATCCAGCCGAGTCCGTGATGAATCTGCAACAGTTACGCATCGTGCGCGAGACCGTGCGCCAGCGCTTCAACCTGACCGAAGCCTCAAACGCGCTATTCACCTCCCAGTCCGGCGCCAGCAAGCACATCCGCGATCTCGAGGATGAGCTCGGTGTGGAACTTTTCGAGCGACGCGGCAAGCGCATTCTGGGCCTGACCACCGCTGGCGGCACCCTGCTCGACATCATCGAGCGTATTCTGCTCGATGCCGAGAACTTGAAACGCTCGGCACAGCAGCTGGCCAATCAGGATCAGGGGCGGCTGGCCATCGCCACGACGCACACCCAGGCCCGCTACGCGCTCCCGCCGGTGGTCGCCAGCTTCAAGGAGCGCTTCCCCAAGGTGAGTCTGGAGCTCCACCAGTGCAGCCCGTCGGAGATCGTCTCGCTGCTCAAGAGTGGTAGCGTGGATATCGGTATCGCCACCGAGGGCGTCAACGATGAGGGCTCCTCGTTCGTACGCTTCCCCTTCCATCACTGGCATCACAGCATCGTCATTCCAGAAGGGCATCCGCTGGCGCAGGTGGACGATCTGCGGCTCGAGGATATCGCCGACTACCCCATCGTCACCTACCACGAAGGCTTCACCGGCCGGACGCGTATCGATCAGGCGTTCCAGGCCGCTGGCCTGGTACCCAACGTGGTGCTGACGGCACTCGACGCCGATGTGATCAAGACCTATGTCGAACTCGGCCTGGGCATCGGCGTGATCGCTTCACTGGCTTACAACGCCGAGCGCGATCGCGGCCTGACCCTGCTGCCGGGAGACACGCTGTTCCCGCGCAACACCACCTATCTGGCGCTGCGCCGGGGCCACTTCCTGCACGCCTTCGTCTATGAATTTCTGCACCTCTGCAGTGACGCGCTGGATGAAGCCACCATTCAGCGGGCCTTGGGGGCGCGCTGATGGTGAATCGGCAGAAGTGATAAACGCAGAAGTGATAGATGCAGAAGTGATAGACGCAGAAGTGATAGACAACGTCGCTTTTATCACTTCTGCCGATGTCGGTACCTGCTATCGAGCGCTCTCGATCTCTCCGCCGTGGACGCGCTTTCTGATCCTTCAGAAGACGACGAGCCAGAATGCCCTCGCGCGCCCTTACGACACCGGTATCGGCGAGACAGCCTGCATCGATATTCAATACCTGCACTGGTGTCATCAAGCGTGCGAGGCGAGGCTCATAAACGCGACTCCAGCGACCTGAAACCTATTGTCAAGACGCTTGACACCCTCTTTTCGCTTGTGCTTTTACCGCCCTTTTTCCCTGCAGATTCGACGCTCATACGGGCCACTCTCAAGACATCTTTATCGCGATAACCTCTGCAGAACTTCTCACTTATCGGGCCAAAGTTGCCTTGCTAGGCTCGACGTCACTGCGAACAACTCTTCGGAGGGACATTCATGCCTATCGTCACACTTGCCGGCAGCCCGAGCGCCACCTCTCGCTCTCGCTGCATGCTCAATTACGTCAAGCAACGAATCGGCGCGACCCACGGGCAACTCTCGTCCTTCGCGCTGGACGACTTCGATCCCGCCGCGCTCGTGCAGGGGCGCTGGGACGATCCCGGCGTGGTGGCGCTGCGTGACGCGGTGGCGGCTGCCGACGCCGTGGTCATTGCCACCCCGGTCTATCAAGCCTCCTTCAGCGGCGGGCTCAAGCTGATGCTCGATCTGCTGCCTCAGCATGCGCTGACCCACAAGACGGTGCTGGCGCTTGCCACCGGCGGCAGCGACCACCACCTGCTGATGCTCGACTACGCGCTCAAGCCGGTGCTGTCGTCGCTGGGTGCCCGCCATCAGCTCGCCGGTGTCTACGCCTCACCGCTGCATATCGAGAAGACAGCGGACGGTCGCTACCGACTCGGCGAGAGCGTGCGAGAACGCCTGGACGAGGTCATCGATGAACTCATCGAATCGCTCGCGCCCGTGGCCAAGTCCCGTACCAGAGACCTAGCCCGGCTCGCCCTGGCCTAGCGCTCAGGGAGAGGCTCGAAGCGATGCAGCAGACCAGGCTCCTCGCCTGTCGCAGCGCCCCCGACACGCCGCCGACAGCGGCCTATGGATCCCACCGGAGACAAGACGATGAGCGACACCCCCTCCAGCGCGAAAAAACGCATCATCCTGAACGCCTTCGACATGAGCTGTGTCGGCCATCAGGCCGCCGGTACCTGGCGTCACCCTGCTAGCCAGGCTGCCCGGTACAACGACCTGGAGTACTGGACGAATCTGGCCGTGGAACTGGAGCGTGGCTGCTTCGACACCCTGTTCATTGCCGATGTGGTCGGGGTCTATGATGTCTATCGCGGCTCGGCGGAAGCCGCCCTGCAGGACGCCGCACAGGTGCCGGTCAACGACCCGTTCGGGGCCATCTCGGCCATGGCGGCGGTGACCAGCCATCTCGGCTTCGGCATCACCGCCGCCGTGACGTTCGAGCACCCCTTTCTGCTGGCCCGCCGGCTGTCGACGCTGGACCATCTGACCCAAGGCCGTGTCGCCTGGAACGTGGTGTCGAGCTACCTGGATAGCGCCGCACGCAATATCGGCCTCGACCGTCAGATTGCCCACGACGATCGCTACGCTCTTGCCGAAGAGTACATGGAGGTCACCTACAAGCTCTGGGAGGGCAGTTGGGAGGAGGGAGCGGTGCTGCGCGACCGTACTCAGGGTGTCTTTACCGATGCTGGCAAGGTGCACCCGATCCAGCACGAAGGTCAGTACTTCCGCGTGCCGGGGTTTCATCTGTGCGAACCCTCGCCGCAGCGCACGCCGGTCATCTTCCAGGCGGGCGCTAGTGCAAGAGGTCGCCAGTTCGCGACCCGTCACGCTGAAGCCATGTTCATTCTCGCCACCAGCGTCGAGACCGCCGGGGCGCTGACGGACAAGATCCGCAGCGAAGTGGCGGCCAACGGTCGCGAACCTGACAGTGTGAAGATCTTTGCGCTGTTGACCATCATCACCGGCCCCACGGATGAGGCCGCCCAGCAAAAGTACGCAGAGTATCTCAGCTACGCCAGCGCCGAGGGGACGCTGGCGCTCTACGGCGGCTGGACCGGGCTCGACTTCTCCTCGCTGGACCCGGATACGCCATTGACCGCGGTAGCAAACGACAGCCTGCGCACGACGCTGGAATCCCTCGCCGCCGACGGCGATACCTGGACCGTGCGAGACGTGATTCAAAAACGCGCGATCGGCGGACTGGGCCCCGTGCTGGTGGGCGGCCCCGAGACCACTGCGGATCAACTCGAACGCTGGGTCGATGAAGGCGGCGTGGATGGCTTCAATCTGGCCTACGCCGTCACGCCAGCATCGACCACCGATTTCATCGACTTCGTGGTGCCCGAACTGCGCAAGCGCGGCCGGGTGCAGCGCGAGTACGCTCCTGGGACACTGCGCGAGAAACTGTTGGGGGATAGCGGTGGGCGAGTTCGCGAAAGCCACCCGGCCGCCCATTGGCGTCAGCACTACGTGGGGCGCGAAAGCGTCGCCGATGCCAGCCACTCCTCCCCCTTCGGATAGCGCGGATCACTTCTGTCAAACGCCCCAGACGAGTTCGGCAGCGTGGCGTCACGGCCGGCTAGCCGGCAGCATCACTTGGCGCCCATTTTTCGGAAAAGCCCGATAAAAAAACGATAATCTCTCTGGTTTATTGACTGGCCAATCTGGGAATTATTCATACCCATTTCTCAATTTCTTATTTATTCGACACCGCTCACCCCTGTTAATTTCTTCCCCATACTCCACCGGCTGTTGGCCCGAATCCGAGAGGTATGGCAGATGGCATCGAGACATCGCTGCACGCTGGAGACCCGGTGCCTGCCGCTCGAGTTCGGCCCTATCTCACCCGATGGCGGAGTGGTACCGCTTTCCCTTACCTCACCCCAGGCTCATGGAGAGACCCATATGACGACACTGCCCCCCAGCGATGCCACGCGCCTCAAGGTGCTGTGGTTTCTGCCCACTCACGGCGACGGCCACTATCTCGGCACCTCAGAGGGTGGACGCAACGTCGATATCCAGTACCTGCGCCAGATCGCCCAGTCCGTCGATCAGCTCGGCTACTACGGTGTACTGCTGCCCACCGGCCGCAGCTGCGAAGATGCCTGGGTGGTGGCTTCGGCGCTCGCCCCCCTGACCCAGCGGCTGCGCTTTCTGGTCGCGGTCCGGCCTGGGCTGCAGTCGCCCGCCGTCGCCGCACGCATGACCGCGACCCTGGACCGTATTTCCGGTGGCCGTCTGCTGATCAATGTGGTGACCGGTGGCGATCCGGTCGAGAACCGTGGTGATGGCCTCTTCCTTGACCACGGCGAGCGTTACGAGGTGACCCGTGAGTTTCTCGATGTCTACCGGCGCTTGCTGGCCGGCGAGACCGTCGACCACGACGGCAAACATCTGCACCTCGAGGCCGGCAAGCTGATCTTCCCGCCGGTGACGCCCCATGGCCCGCCGCTCTACTTCGGCGGTTCGTCCCAGCCGGCGATCGACGTCGCCGCCAGAACCGTCGACAAGTATCTGACCTGGGGCGAGCCACCAGCCCAGGTGGCGGAGAAGATCGCCAGCGTGCGCGCGGCGGCGGCCCAGGTCGGCCGTGAGGTGACTTTCGGCATTCGTCTGCACGTCATCGTCAGAGAGACCGATGAAGAGGCATGGCGCGCCGCCGACAAGCTGATCTCCCACCTCGACGATGACACCATCGCCGCCGCCCAGAAGGTGTTCTCGCGCATGGATTCGGTGGGCCAGTCGCGCATGTCGCAGTTGCACGGTGGCGATCGCAGCCAGCTCGAGATCAGCCCCAATCTGTGGGCCGGTGTCGGCCTGGTACGCGGTGGCGCCGGTACCGCTCTGGTCGGTAGCCCGGAGACGGTGGCGGCACGCATGCGTGAATACCAGGCGCTGGGTATCGACACCTTCATTCTCTCCGGCTACCCGCATCTGGAAGAAGCCTGGCGCTTCGGAGAATCCGTGCTGCCGTTGCTGCCGCTGGAGAACCACACCGACAGGCCCGCCGCGGCAGTCAACATGGGCCCCTTCGGCGAGACCATCGCCAATACCGAACGGCCAGCCCCCACGGCAGCACGTCGCGCCTGAGCGTCGTGCTGATCGCTGCTCCGGCAGCCGCCTTCGCCGGCCTGGCAGCGGCCGACACCCGCCACGCTATCTGACTGATTCCCGGCACCATCGTCGTCAGCAAAGGCCAGTGGGCGCGCTTTGTCGAAAGCATCGGCGCGGGCCGATGAGGGCGGGCGCCCCACGCGATCGGTCGGCGCCGGCGCAACCACGGATGGCAGACACAAGAGGTCGCCACACAGAGAAACGGCCCCGGGAGGGGCCGCTATCGCGCGACAGAAGAGTCGGCGGATGAGGGGTCGGCGAGAGAGGACTCGACGAACCCGCTCAACGCTTGGCGTGCAGCCGCTCGGCGTGGTAGCGCAGGTGATCGTCGATGAAGCTGGCGATGAAGAAGTAGCTGTGGTCGTAGCCGGGATGGCGACGCAGGGTCAGCGGGTGGTCGTGCGCTTCGCATACCGCTTCCAGGCGCTCCGGCTTGAGCTGCTCGTCGAGGAAGTTGTCGGCTTCGCCCTGGTCGATGAACAGCGGCTGGCGCGACGACCCCTTGGCCACCAGTTCACAGGCATCGTACTGGGTGCGCAGGCCGACGTCCTCGCCGAGATAGTGCTCGAACGCCTTCTGGCCCCAGGGCACCTGACTCGGGTTGACGATCGGTGCGAACGCCGACACCGCGGCGTAGCGCCCCGGCTGGCGCAGTGCCAGCACCAGCGCCCCGTGCCCGCCCATGGAGTGGCCACTGATCGACTCACGGCCATTGACCGGGAAGTGCAGCCGTACCACCGACGGCAACTCCTCGGTGACGTAGTCGTACATGCGGTAGTGGCGCGACCACGGCTCACGCTTGGCGTTGAGATAGAACCCGGCACCGGAACCGAAGTCGTAGCTGTCGTGCTCGCCGGGCAGATCGAGCCCACGCGGGCTGGTGTCCGGACAGACGATGGCCATGCCGAGTTCGGCGGCGAGGCGCTGGGCGCCGGCCTTCTGCATGAAGTTCTCATCGTTACAGGTGAGCCCGGAGAGCCACCACATCAGCGGCACCCTGCCCTCCTCGGCCTGCGGCGGGAGATAGATCGCGAAGATCATGTCGCAATCCAGCGCCCGCGAGTAGTGCTTGTAGCGCTTGACCCAGCCACCGAAGCTCTTGGTGGCGGAGACCAGCTCCAACTGCTCGCTCATCGACATGGTTTTCTCCTTGCAACACCGGCGGTATCACCGCCGGTGGGTTGGGCACGTCTCAAATGTGCTTCACGCGAGTCCGGACGCGCTTAGCGCGGTTTCAGGCGCGTATCGAACGCCTTTCGCGCGGCTTCGGGCGCGTATCCCCCGGGCAGTCCCGGACGCGTTTCGCGCGGCTTCGGGCGCGTATCACCCGAGCAGTCCCGGGCGCGTATCAAACGCGTTTCGCGCGGCTTCGGGCGCGTATCAATAGTGCAGCACGGTGCGGATGCTCTCGCCCGCGTGCAGCAGCTCGAACGCCTCGTTGATCTTATCGAAGGCCATGTTGTGGGTGACGAACTCGTCGATCTTGATCTCGCCATCCATGTAGCGCTGGACATAGCCCGGCAGCTCGCTGCGGCCCTTGACGCCGCCGAAGGCGGAGCCCTTCCAGACCCGACCGGTCACCAGCTGGAACGGACGCGTCGAGATCTCCTCGCCGGCACCGGCGACGCCGATGATGATCGACTCGCCCCAGCCCTTGTGGCAGCACTCCAGCGCCGAGCGCATCACGTTGACGTTGCCGATGCACTCGAAGGAGTAGTCGACGCCACCGTCGGTCAGATCGACGATCACCTGCTGGATCGGATCGCTGTAATCCTTCGGGTTGACGAACTCGGTGGCGCCGAACTGGCGTGCCAGCTCGAACTTGTCCGGGTTGACGTCGATGGCGATGATGCGCGACGCCTTGGCCATCTGCGCCCCCTGGATCACCGCCAGGCCGATCGCCCCCAGACCGAATACCGCCACCGTGGCGCCCGGCTCCACCTTGGCGGTATTGAGCACCGCGCCGATACCGGTGGTGACACCGCAGCCGAGCAGACAGATCTTGTCCAGCGGGGCCTCCTTGGAGACCTTGGCCAGCGATACCTCGGGCAGCACGGTGTATTCGGAGAAGGTCGAGCAGCCCATGTAGTGGTGGATCGGCTTGCCATCCAGCGAGAAGCGCGAGGTGCCGTCGGGCATCAGGCCTTTGCCCTGGGTGGCACGTACCGAGCTGCACAGGTTGGTCTTGCCCGAGAGGCAGAACTTGCACTTGCCGCACTCGGCGGTATAGAGCGGGATGACGTGATCCCCCGGCACCAGCCCGGTCACGCCCTCGCCCACCTCTTCGACGATACCGGCGCCCTCATGCCCCAGCACCGAGGGGAACAGCCCTTCCGGATCCTTGCCCGACAACGTGTAGGCGTCGGTGTGGCAGACACTGGTGGCGACCATGCGCACCAGAACTTCACCCGCCTTGGGGCCCTGGACGTCGATCTCTTCGAGGGAGAGGGGTTTGCCCGCTTCCCAGGCTACGGCAGCACGCGATTTCATCTTCTGGTCTCCTTTTAGGATGTCGATTCGCTCACCTCACCGGGGCGAGGTCTGGCGATCGTCTTTGATGTGAACCCAGCATTTCTGCTTTGAACCCAGTCTAGGCGCTCGCTGGCTGGCAATAAACCGGAACAAAGACACATAATCATTGCTGCACAGCAACAATCGAGGAGACGTCATGTCGCGCTGGGAAGGAATCGAGGCGTTCGTGGCCGTGGTCAGACTGGGCACCTTCACCCGTGCCGCGGAGTCGCTGAAGGTCTCCAGTTCGCATGTCAGCCGGCTGGTCAGCCAGCTGGAGCAGAGTCTCGGCGCGCCGCTGCTCTACCGCACCACGCGGCAGATCCGCCTGACCGACGGCGGCGCGGTCTACTACGAGCACTGTCGTTCCCTGCTCGATGGCTTCCGCGAAGCCGAGGATGCGCTCAACGCGCTGCAGCCGCTGCCCCAGGGGCGCCTGGCGATCAGTTGCGCCACCACCTTCGGCGAGCGCTACATCGCGCCGCTGGTCAACGAGTTCCACTGCCGCCACCCCCAGCTCGACGTCCAGCTCCACTTCACCAACCGTGCCGTGGCGCTGATCGACGAGGGCTTCGACATCGCCATTCGCATGGGGGTACTCAAGGACTCCAGCCTGCTGGCGCGGCGCCTGTGCGAACGCCGCGAGTACGTGGTCGGCTCGCCGGCCTACTTCCAGCGCATCTCGCCCCCGCACAGCCTGTCGGAGCTGGGCCACCACAACTGCCTGAGCGGCTCCCGCGATAGCTGGCTGTTCCAGGTCGACGGCCAGCAGCGCGAGATCCGCGTCTCCGGCAACTGGCGCGGCAACTCGGGGCCGGCGCTGCTGGACGCGGCACGCCGCGGCATCGGCCTGGCTCAGCTGCCGGACTACTACGTCGAGCAGGCGCTGGGGCGCGGCGAGCTGATTTCGGTCCTCGACCGCTACCAGTTCACTGACACCGCGGTGTGGGCGGTCTACCCACGCCATCGCCAGCTGTCGTCGAAAATCCGTCTGCTGGTCGACTTCCTGGTCGCGCGGCTACCGGCGACCATCGCCGGCTGGGCGGCCGGCAGCCGCATCGAGCGGGACGAGACGCCAGTGACAGCGAGGTGATGGCCGTAGCCCGCCGCCTGCACGGCGGGTGACGGCTCACGGCCGAGCTCAATGGGTGAAGAAGTGATCGATGCCGTCGTTGAGATAGGCGTCGCCGAACTCCGCCTCGCGCGCCAGCGCGGCTGGGTCGGGCAGTTCGATGCGCTGACGCGAGCGCAGTACCAGCCCCTCCTCGCGGAAGGTGGTCAGGGTGCGGCTGACATGAACCGACGAGAGCCCCAGGGCATCGCCGAGATGCTGCTGCGATAGCGGCAGGCGGATACTGTTACCGTCCCGCGCCTTGGTGCGCTCCAGGCGCACGAACATCTCATAGATCAGATGCGCCAGGCGCTGGCGCGCACTGCGCCGGGCCAGGTTGACCAGCCGCTCGGTGAGCAGCGCCTGCTGATGCGAGGAGATGGCGAAGAAGATCGCCGAGAGAGTGAGGGATTCACGGAAAACGTTGATCAGGCGGCGATGCGGAAAGTGACAGATGACGCCATCCTCGAGCATGGCCACGCCGGTGAGGCGATCCTTGAAGGCGAATTCGCGCAGGCCGATGATGTCGCCGGGCAGGTAGATCTCGAGAATCTGACGCGAACCATCCTCCATGTGACGGAAGGAGTAGGCCCAGCCGCGGCTGAGCGTGCAGAACTCGCGGGCGCTGTCGCCCTCCTGCCACAGGATCTGGTCGCCCTTGACCTCGCTCGGGCTCTTCTCCAGATCCGCCAGCAGCGCCTCGTCGTTCTTGGAAATTTCACCGTAGTGCTTGAAGTGACGAATGATGCAGCTGTCTTTGCTCATTTCCCTTGGCCTTGTGATCTAACCCGCAACGTGGTGCACGCCTTGTCTATCGAGACGACAGAGTCTAACGAGACGACAGAGCGCCATCATCACGGATCACGCGACGCGCACCAGACTGCCCCGAGAAGCCTCATGCACGGCCCGTGGCCGCACCGATGCCCTCGCTGCAGGGACTCCTGGATTCAGGGATTTGATAGTGGCACAGCTCTAGCTCAATGTCCTTATCACCGTTGATATCGGGATCTTTCACGCAGCACGGGGCACCGCCGCTGACGCCCCGGACGCGGCGTCGACTCCAGCGCTCAGCACTCGATGGTATTGACCGCCAGTCCGCCGCGCGAGGTCTCCTTGTACTTGTCCTGCATGTCGCGCCCGGTGTCGCGCATGGTGCGGATCACCTTGTCCAGCGAGACGAAGTGCTCGCCGTCGCCGCGCAGCGCCATCTGGGCGGCGTTGATCGCCTTGACCGAGGCGATCGCATTGCGCTCGATGCAGGGCACCTGGACCAGCCCGGCGATCGGATCGCAGGTCAGCCCCAGGTTGTGCTCGAGGCCGATCTCGGCGGCGTTCTCGACCTGCGCCGGGCTACCGCCGAGCAGCTCGGCCAGCCCCGCCGCGGCCATGGCGCAGGCCGACCCCACCTCCCCCTGACAGCCGACCTCCGCCCCGGAGATCGAAGCGTTGGTCTTGCACAGGATGCCGATCGCGGCGGCCGCCAGCAGAAAGCGCACCACATCCTTTTCGCACGCCCCGGGCTGGAACTTCATGTAGTAGTGCAGTACCGCCGGGACGATCCCCGCGGCGCCATTGGTGGGGGCCGTGACCATGCGCCGCCCGGCGGCGTTCTCCTCGTTGACCGCCAGCGCGAAGAGGTTGACCCAATCCATCGCCGAGAAGGTGCTGGCGATCAGCCCCTTGTCGTCGTCGAGGGCCATCAGGCGCCGATGCAGATTGGGCGCGCGCCGACGCACGTTGAGCCCCCCCGGCAGCACGCCCTGCTGATCCAGGCCGCTGTCGACGCACGCCTTCATCGCTTCCCAGATGCGCCACAGGCCGGCACGGGTCTCGGCCTCGCTACGCCAGGCGCTCTCGTTGGCGAGCATCACGTCGCTGATCGAGAGCTCCTCGCGGCGGCAGATCTCTAGCAGCTCCACGGCATTGCGGAACGGGAACGGTAGACGCACGCCGCGGGTGGCACTCTCGCCATGCTCGGCCTGCTCCTCGTCGACCACGAAGCCGCCGCCGACCGAGTAGTAGGTGTTGGCGTAGATCGTCGCGCCGCGGCGATCGCTGGCCACCAGGCGCAGCGCATTGGTGTGATACTCGAGGATCTCGTCGCACCACTCGACGTCGCGGGCGGGATCGAAGTCGATACTGTGCACACCGGCCAGCGACAGCTGATGGTCGCGCTCGACGGCAGCGAGCTTGAGCGCCAGCTCGTCGGGATCGACGCTCACCGGCTGCTCACCCATCAGCCCGCCGAGCACCGCGCTGTCGGTGTTGTGGCCCTTGCCGGTGGCACTGAGCGAGCCATAGAGGGTGACCTTCACCTGCTTGACCGGCTGCAGCAGCGCCTGCTCGCGCAGCGTGGTGACGAAGGTGTGCGCGGCCTGCATCGGCCCCACGGTGTGCGAGCTGGAGGGCCCGATACCGATCTTGAACAGGTCAAACACGCTGAAGGTCATGGTCGTCCCCCCTGGAGGTGTCGCACTGGAGTCAGAAAGCGTCGTCACGAGAACCGATGCTTGATGTAGTTTGACTTCAGTGTGCTCGCCGGTTACACCGGTCTCAATCGAATATATCTGCCCAGGGTTTTAGTCAGGCTAAATCATGGCCCAGTCTCTCAATGCTCAGACCCACGCCTGGCTGAAGGTCTTCGCCGTCAGCGCCAGGCATCTCTCCTTCACCCGGGCGGCGGAGGAGCTGCACGTGACCACCGGTGCGGTCAGCCAGCAGATCAAGCAGTTGGAGGAGCGCCTGGGGTTCCGGCTGTTTCGACGCCTGCCGCGGCAGCTGGCGCTCACCGAGGAGGGAGAGCGCCTGGCCGGTGTGGTATCGCAGGCCTACGATGCGGTGGGGCTGGAAATCGACCGCCTGCGCGGCGGGGTGATGAGCGGCGTACTGCGCCTACGCTGTCTGCCCTCGTTCCTGGCCAAGTGGCTGATGCCACGATTACCGCGGCTGCAGGCGCGGTTCCCCGACATCGAGCTGCACCTGAGCGCCGAGGACAGCAATCTGTCGCTGCTCGACGGCGGGTTCGACCTGGCGATCGATCTCAACGACGGCCACTATCCCGGACTGCAGACCTCGCCGCTGATCGACGAGCGCATCTTCGCAGTCTGCTCGCCGCAGCTGCTGCGCCGGCGCCCGCCACTGACCCATCCCGAGGCGCTGGGCTACTACCCGCTGCTGCACGATGTCACCGCCTGGCGCGGCAGCCACGACTACGCCGAGTGGGAGCACTACCTGGCGGCGATCGGCGGCGAGCACGTCAATGTTCGCCGCGGCTACACCTTCAACCGTAACCAGCTCACGGTGGAGGCGGCGATCTCCGGGATGGGCGTGGCGATCGCCCGGCGCACGCTGATCGGCGACGAGCTGGAGAGCGGCCGCCTGATCGCCCCCTTCGCCGGTTCGGTCACCACCGGCAAGCGCTACGGCCTGGTCTATCAACAGGGCGCCCTCGACGATCGCCGCGTTCGCGCGATCCACGACTGGCTGGTGGAGGAGGCCGAGCGCGGCCGCGATGCAGAGACCCCGACGACGCCTTAGGCTTTGCCCGGGAACTGCCGACGCTCGTCGACTTGTCGTACGAAGCCTGGCGCCCACCCCGCGACAGGGCTGAGGGGACCTAGAGAAGAGCGCTCCTACGCAAGACGCCCGCACGACACGCCTGATGAGGGCGCGACGTGCGGGCGTCGCCGGTATTCGGTTGGGCCGTGGCCCGTGTCTTGGCTCGGTTGTACCGTGGCTTCGTCGTACCGTGGCTTCGTCGTACCGTGACCTAGTTGTACGGTGATCAGTTGTCGACCACCTTGGGCGGGTCGATCTCGAGCTTCTGCGCCGCGATCACCGCCTGGGTGCGGGAGTGCACACCGAGCTTGCGCAGAATGGCGGTGACATGAGCCTTGATGGTGGCTTCGGAGACGTTCAGCTCGTAGGCGATCTGCTTGTTGAGCAACCCTTCGGTGAGCATATTGAGCACGCGGAACTGCTGCGGGGTGAGCGAGGCGATCGCCTCGGCGAAGCGGGCATCCTCCTCGTTGCCCTCGCCCATGGCGTCGGCCATCTCGGCGGGCAGCCACACTTCTCCCTTGAGCACTTCACCGATCGCCTCGGCGATGGCGTCGAGCGAGGCCGACTTGGGAATGAAACCCGAGGCGCCGTAGTCGATGGCGCGACGCACCACATCGAGCTCCTCGCTACCCGAGACCACGGTGACCGGGATATCCGGCATCTGTCCGCGCAACTGAATGAGCCCGGAAAAACCGTGCGCGCCCGGCATGTGCAGATCGAGCAGGATGAGGTCGGCATCCGGGTGACGCGTCACCACCTCGGTGGTCGCTTCCATGGTATCCGCCTCGACGATTTCCGCCTGCGGTGATACCTGGCGCAGCGCCTGATTGAGCGCCGCCCGGAAGAGTGGGTGGTCATCGGCAACGATGAATTTCTGGGCAAAAGCCATTGAATCTCCTCCGGGACTGTCGAAACGTCGAGCGAGTTCGGGGCGTAGTGGCTCGTCAACGGACAAAGTGGTTCAACTTTGGATTAATGGCATGTTACCCCATGCAATCGTCGATTCCCAAGCCTCAAATCGAGGCGAAAAAAAACCGTCACCTGACGTTGCCTCGGGGCGCTCCTCCAGGCTGAAACCCCGGCGTAAAAAAGCCGCTATCTCAGCGATAAAGAAGGGGCTTCTCCCGCACTAGCGACTTAACCCAGGATAACGCCGAGACTCCGTCTTTATTCGTGACGACCCTATTAAAAGCGTGGGTATCGACAGCACCACGAACCACTCATTCACTCATATAGATGAAAACCGGACTTCCCGAGGAAGTCCGGCATCCACACCTGATCAAGACTTAATATGGCGGTGCTCGATCAGATCCTCGACCACGCTGGGATCGGCCAGGGTCGAGGTATCGCCGAGACCATCGCACTCATTGGCCGCGATCTTGCGCAGGATACGGCGCATGATCTTGCCCGAACGCGTCTTGGGTAACCCCGGGGCCCACTGGATGACATCCGGGGTGGCGATCGGCCCGATATCCTTGCGCACCCACTGCTTGAGCGTCTGCTTGAGCTCATCGCTGGCGTCGACGTCGTCGTTGAGCGTGACGTAGACGTAGATCCCCTGCCCCTTGATGTCGTGGGGGTAGCCCACCACCGCGGCCTCGGCCACGTCCGGATGGGCCACCAGCGAAGACTCGATCTCCGCCGTGCCCATGCGGTGGCCGGAAACGTTGAGCACATCATCGATACGCCCGGTGATCCAGTAGTCGCCATCGGCATCGCGGCGGCAGCCATCGCCGGTGAAGTAGACGCCCTCGTAAGTGGAGAAATAGGTCTGCACGAAGCGCTCGTGATTGTTCCAGATCGAGCGCGCCTGACCCGGCCAGGAGTCCAGAATCACCAGGTTGCCGTCGGTCGCCCCTTCGAGGCGATGGCCGTCGTTGTCGAGCAGCGCCGGCTGCACGCCGAAGAACGGCTTGGTCGCGCAGCCCGGCTTGAGATCGGTGGCGCCCGGCAGCGGCGTGATCATGTGCCCGCCGGTCTCGGTCTGCCACCAGGTGTCGACGATCGGGCAGCGCGAGTTACCTATCACACGGTAGAACCAGTCCCACGCCTCGGGATTGATCGGCTCGCCGACGGTACCCAGCACGCGCAGCGTCTCGCGCCGGCTGTCGTCCATGATGCGCTCACCGTGGGCCATCAGCGAGCGGATCGCAGTGGGCGAGGTATAGAGGATCGAGACCTCGTGCTTATCGACGATCTGGCCGATCCGCCCATGGCTGGGATAGGTCGGCACGCCTTCGAACATCAGCGTGGCGGCACCGTTGGCCAGCGGCCCGTAGACGATATAGCTGTGGCCGGTGATCCAGCCCACATCTGCGGCGCACCAGTAGACTTCGCCATCGTGATAATCGAAGACGGCGCGGTGGGTCAGGGCGGCGTAGAGCAGATAACCGCCGGAGGTGTGCTTGAGCCCTTTCGGCGTGCCGGTGGAGCCGGAGGTGTAGAGGATGAACAGCGGGTCCTCGGCGTTCATGGTCTCCGCCGGGCACTCCTCTGACTGTTCATCGACTCGCTCGTGGAACCACTGGTCGCGACCTTCGTGCCAGGCGATCTCGCCGCCGGTACGCTTGACCACCAGTACATGCTCGACCACATCGGTGCCGTCACGGGTCAGCGCCGCGTCGACGTTGTCCTTCAATGGCACCTGCTTGCCACCGCGCACCGACTCGTCGGCGGTGATCACGAGGCGTGACTGGGAGTCGACGATACGCCCGGCCAGGGCATCCGGCGAGAAGCCGCCGAACACCACCGAGTGCACCGCGCCGATGCGCGCACAGGCGAGCATCGCCATCGCCGCCTCCGGCACCATCGGCATATAGAGGGTGACGGTGTCGCCCTTGCCCACGCCCATCGCTTTCAGCGCGTTGGCCAGCTGCGATACCCGTGCATGCAGCTGGCGATAGGTGATCACCTTGTGGTCGGCGGGGTCGTCGCCTTCCCAGATGATCGCGGTCTGATCGCCGCGCGTTTCCAGATGGCGGTCGAGACAGTTGTAGGCGACGTTGAGTTCGCCATCCTCGAACCAGCGAATATCGACGTTGTCCGAGGCGAAGGAGGTATTCTTGATGCGTGTCGGCTCGCGGCTCCAGGCCAGCGTCCGAGCCTGCTCACGCCAGAATCCCTCAGGGTCTTCGACCGACTGGCGATAGAGTGTTTCGTAGCGCTCGCGATCGATCCAGGCCTTGTCTGCCAACGCTTGGTCGACAGGATAGACCCGCTGCTGCTCGCTCATGGCGATCTCCCCATTTCCTCGGATTCAACGGTCGACGCGCCGACTTCCGGCGGCGCGCTCGGCCCTCGCTGTAACGGTGAAAGCTCAATCAGCTCAATGTGATAGCGGACCGGCGACGAAGACCGCCAGCATATAACGCTGGCGCTGGTCACCCCCTATTAGACCTTCGTCTGACCTCAATCTAGATCAGCGGGAAAGTCGGAGCCAGCGGCGGTCAGTCAATCTCCGGGGCCACTACTCGCCTGCGCCCCACCCAGCCCGACCGCGTCACCGGCGTCGTACCCAGCATAGTCCAGCTCACCACGGCAGCGCCGGCAACGATAACGGGTGCCGCGCTGGGCGCCGGCATGACGCCGCGCGCTGAAACGGTGGGGCTGCACGCAGTGGCAGCGATAGAGATAGGGCATGGGACTGGCCCGGGCCACGTCGAAACGGTGGGTGACGGTCGGCACCAGCCCGTAGAGACCGCGCATCACCCGCTGCCACTCGTGCCCATGAGGGCGGGCACGGCGCCCCTCGTCGAGATGGAACACCAGCCAGTGGGCCATCTCGTGGGGCACGATCTCCTCCATGAAGGCGACCCGGTTCTCGTCGAGCAGGGTGGCGTTGAAGCGCAGCCCACCGCGCTGATAGTGCGCCTGCCCGGCGCTGCGGCCGCGCAGATCGAACCAGATCCGCGGACGCGGCAAACCAGGGTGGACCTCCCGGGCCAGCTCCCAGGCGGCCTCGGCACGCGCGACCAGCGCCTGCTGCAGGGCGCCGCGGTCGAGCCGCGCCAGGGCGTGAGGGTCGGCGGGGGCGAGTGCGGGCGTACACGATGAGGGTGAGAGCGAAGTCATGAGGCGGTCGCGTGGCATGGCTGAGTTTCGATGACGGCGATCGCTAGGTTTTGTGCGAAAACTACCTGCGCTCGGCAATACGGCGTTAAAAATAGGCTCACTGAACAGCGTTCAGAACGTCCGAAGGACGGCCCGAAGGGCGAGCGGAGCGAGTAATATGCTCATTTACACCCCGTAAACTGGAACGCCAGCCCGGTCCTTTTTTCGGCCGATTTTTGCCTTGCCTTGTCTACGCTCGCTGACTTTTCGTGCAGAACCTAGGGTCGATCGCTGCGGGCAGGCGATGAGCGGGACGCCGATGGTAGAATGCCGCCAACGACGGGAAGCGTCCAGCGCACCCGCACCGCGATTCTTCACTTCAGTCCAGGAGCTCCCATGTCAGCCGACCACGATGACGCCATCGACAGCCATCCGCCGCTGGACGATACCGGCCTGGCAAGACTCGACGAGCTTCTCGCTCCCGAGCAACTGGGCGAGGAGGCCCCCGACGTGATCAGCGCTCACGGCTTCCTGGTGGCACTGGCCGTGGCACCGCAGTCGCCGCCCCAGACGCAGTGGCTGGCGGAGCTGTTCGAGACGGCACCGGCGTTCGCCGAGCTGGCAGCGCGCGACGAAGTGATCACGCTGATGGAGACCCTGACACGCCAGGCCGGCGACATTCTCGAACGCGGCGAGTGGCTGGAACTGCCGTTCGACACCGACCTCGACGACGACGGCGAGATGGCCGCCGCCATCGAGGACTGGTGCGCCGGCTTCATGCAGGCCGTGTTTCTCGATGAAACGACCTGGTTCGCCCAGGACGAATCCCACGTCGCCGCCCTGCTGCTGCCCTTCATGGCGCTGTCGGGACTGTTCGAGGAGGAGCCGGAGATGGCCGAGATGGTCGCCGACGAGGCGCAGTTCAGCGCCCTGGCCACGCAGCTGCCGGAGTTGACCCTCGACCTCTACCTGCATTTTCGCGTACCGCCGGAGGCACCCAAGCGCGGCCCGGGCAAGTCGGGCGGCAAGCACGAAGGCAAGTCCCGCGGCGGCGCGCGCAAGGGGAGCGCCCGGCAGCGTGGCGGCAAGCGCTGAGGCGCGCTTCCTTTACTTGAGCCGCGTCATCCAGGCGTTGACGGTGCCGAATGCCCATTCGCGCACCCGCTGCCACCAGGGGCGGCGGCGCCAGGAGGCGGCGTCGATCCGCTGGCTGGCGGCGAAGTTGCGCATGAACAGCTGGGCGACCTCGGCGGCGAAGGCGCTGTCCTCGATCTCCTGGTTGGCCTCGAGATTCCACTGCAGGCTCCAGTGGTCGAAGTTGCACGAGCCCAGCGAGACCCAGTCGTCGGCGACGCAGAACTTGGCGTGGATGAAGTTGGGCTGGAACTCGTAGATCTGCACCCCGGCCTTGAGCAGTCGCCCGTAGAAGCGCTGCCCGGCATAGCGGATGCCCGGATGGTCGTGATGCCCGCCGGCGAGCAGCAGACGCACGTCGATGCCACGTCGCGCGGCCTGGGCCAGCTGCCGGCGCAGGCTCAGGGTGGGTACGAAATAGGGTGTGCACAGCCACAACCGCTGGCGCGCGGTTGAGATACGCCCGTGGAGCGACAGGCGGATCGCCTGATAGCGGTGGCCACGCCCGGAGATCACCCGCCCGCGGGCGCCCTCCTCCGCGCTCGCCGGCGCCGGCGGCAACCGCGGCGAGAGCCGTGCCCGCGAGCGTCCGCCACGGGTCAGCGGCGAATCCCACACCTGCGCGAACAGCCGCATCCAGTCATGGACCACCGGCCCTTCGACCCGCACCGCCACCTCGTACCAGGCGTCGACGAATTCGTCGACGATGCCGAAGCCACCGGTGAAGGCCACCTCGCCGTCGACCACCACCAGCTTGCGGTGGTCGCGCATCAGGTTGCCCCCCAGACGGGTCACCGAGAGCGGGTTGAAGAAGCGCAGCTCGACCCCGGCGGCGCGCAGGCGCTGGCGGTCACGCCGCGCAAGCCCCATGCTGCCGACGCCATCGAGCATCATCCGCACCGCCACGCCGCGTGCCACCGCCGCCTCCAGCGTGTGCACGAAGCGCTCGGCCAGCGCCCCGGATTCCATCAGATAGAGTTCGATCCACAGCTGCTCTCGAGCGCCTTCGATCGCCGCCCGCATGGCTGGCCAGAAGCGCTTGCCCTCCGGGAGTAGCTCGAAGCGATTGCCGCCCTTCCATGTCGCGCGCATGGCATCTCCCGCCGGTTGCATCGGCCTCGATTGACGCACGTTTTGCCGCGCCAGAAAAGAGCACGCTATCCAACGGCACTCAGCGCGCGGCCGACGCCGTCCCGCGCACCATCGTCGCCACCGGCGGATATCGCTATACTGATGAATTTGCGAGGTCTTCACGCATGCGGTCAGTCAGCGGCGCAGGTCGAATGTGGCATCGCCTGAGTGGTGGCATCGTGCGCCGCTGGCTCGGCTTCCGGCTGATCGAACCCGACCCGGTGGAACTAGACCCCGAGCCGATCACGCTCTACGTTCTTCCGCACCCGTCGCTCAGCGACGAGCTCGCGGTGGCCCAATTGACCCGCAAGCTGGGCCTGCCCGACGCCGGCCGCCGGGTCGCACTGGGCGAGCTGACGCTGCCGAGCTGTTTGCCGCTGCCGCGTCTGCGGCGCACCTGGCGCGGCGTGAAGACCCAGGGCGCCGAGCCGCTGGGCCCGCTGCTGGCAGCACTCGAACAGGACCCCGAACTGGACGTGCAGCTGGTGCCGGTGAGCGTGTTCTGGAGCCGCGCCCCGGGCAAGGACTTCGGCTTCTGGAAGATGCTCGCCGCCGACGACTGGGCCTGGAGCGGTCGCCTGCGGCGGCTGCTGTCGCTGATCGTCAACGGTCGTCATCTGGAAGCCCACCTGGGCGAGCCGATTCGCCTGCGCCCGCTGCTCGACGATTCGCACACCCGGCTGACCCAGCGCACCCTCGCCCGCGTGCTACGGGTCCACTTTCGCCGCGTACGCGCCCGGGTGCTGGGCCCCGACATCTCGCACCGCCGCACCCTGGTGCGGGGCGTGGTGGGCAGCCCGGCGGTCCGCCAGGCAATCGACGAGGCGGCCTCTGCCAACCGCAGCAACGCGCTCAAGGAGCGCAAGCGCGCCGAGCGCTATGCGCGCGAGATCGCGTCAAACATGTCCTACCCGGTGCTGCGCTTTCTCTACGAACTGCTCAAACGGCTGTGGAACCGGCTCTACGACGGCGTCGATGTGCATGGCCTGGAGGCGGTCAAGGCGATCGCCGGCGAGCGCACCCTGATCTACGTGCCCTGCCATCGCAGCCATGTCGACTATCTGCTGCTCTCCTACGTGCTCTACCGGGAGGGGCTGATGCCACCGCACATCGCCGCCGGACGCAATCTCGACATGCCGCTGATCGGTCCGCTGCTGCGCCGTGGCGGTGCCTTCTTCATGCGCCGCAGCTTCAAGGACAACCGGCTCTACGCCGCGGTATTCAACGAATATCTGCACCGCCTGATCGCCCGCGGCCAGCCGGTCGAGTACTTCATCGAAGGCGGGCGCTCCCGTACCGGCCGCATGCTCGACCCGCGCCCCGGCATGCTGGCGATGACGCTGCGCTCGTTCGTGCGCGACGCCACCCGCGACGTCGCCTTCGTGCCGGTCTACATCGGCTACGAGAAGGTGCTCGAGAGCAACGCCTATCTGCGCGAGCTGCGCGGCGGCAGCAAGAAGAAGGAGTCGCCGCTGGATCTGATACATGTGCTGCGACATCTGCGCCAGCCGCACGGCCGGGTCGCGGTCAACGTCGGCGAGCCGCTGTCACTGACCGATTTCCTCGATGGCCTCGCCCCCGCCTGGCGCGCGGAGCGCGACCAGCCGCGCCCCGAGTGGCTCAAGCGCGCAGTGCCGCAACTGGGTCGCACGCTGGCCGAACGCATCAACGATGGCGCCACCGTCAACGCCGTCTCGCTGGTGGCGATGGCCCTGCTGGCGACGCCGCACCACACCATCGAATCTGACCTGCTGGCGCATCAGGTGGCGCTGCTGGTGCGGCTGCAACAGCGCGCACCCGGCAGCGCGCACTGCCGCCTGCCGGCGGGTGACGCCGCCGCCTGGATCGATCAGGTGGTCGCGCTCGGCTTCATCCAGCGCCGCCCCCAGGCGCTGGGCGAGCTGATCAGCGCCAGCCCCGAACAGGCCACGCTGCTCACCTGGTACCGCAACAACGTGCTGCACCTGTTCACCCACTTCGGGCTGGTGGCCTTCGCTTTCCGCAACAACGTGGCGTTCTGCCTCGACGAGCTGGATACCCTGCTGGCGCCGGCGTGGCCGCTGATCGCTCGCGAGCTCAATGCCCGCGAAGTGGCGGATCATCGTCAACACCTGGCGGCCACCCTCGACGCCCTGAGCGCCGAAGGGCTGCTCAAGCAGAGTGACAACGAGTGGCGCCGCCAGCCCGGTCACCTGGAAGCCAGCGAGCAGCTGCGTCTGCTCGGCCAGCCAGTGCAGCCGACACTCGAACGCACTTACCTGCTGCTGGCTTCGCTGCTGCGCTACCCGAGCGGTGAGCTGACCCGCGAGACGCTGGAGGAGCACAGCCGCCTGCTGGCCGAGCGGCTGACGCTACTGGCGGGTCTCAACGCGCCGGAGTTCTTCGACAAGCGGCTCTTCTCGGCGCTGCTGGAAACCCTGGAAGCGCAGGGATGGCTGCGTGTAGAGGAGGAGCGACTGCACTACGACGACGCCCTGATGCGCGCCCAGAAGCGTAGCCGCACCCTGTTCGATCCGGAGCTGCGCCATCGCCTGGTCCGCCTCACCCGGCAGTGAGCCGGGCCGGCCCCCTTCCGCTCACGCGCTCGTTTGGCTACGCCTTGAATACCCCATTCAAGAACCCACATGCCCTAAAGGATGCTTTCCCATTCAGGCCAGCACCGCGCCCCGCTCATAGGCGGCTGCGGCGGAGGCAGCTCCCCTGCCGCTGCACCAGTTTGCGATATGCACTCTTCACGGTGATGGCGCAGCATCGACTACCTCTGACGCGCAACCGCTAGCCTGATGAAGACAGTCGCCCTGCGGTGAGAAAGGTCGTGAAAAGGCGGCGCAAAAAGACGCCATAAAAGGCGTCGAATCCAGTCCGCGTCAGCCGTCGAAAATGCCCATGACAATCCAGGAAAAGCCTGCCTCAGCGCAGGGAAAGTCCCGGATGATAGGTGAATAACGCCCCCAATGGAGCAACGGCAGCGGTATGGCATTTGGCGGGTCGCGGTGTAGAGATCGATCACACCGGCGAAGCAGTCCAGCGGGGAGGAGATGCGAATTATCTAACAGAGAGATATGAAAAAGCCGGCCCAAGGGCCGGCTTCGTTCGAACGGGCGGCCGTGGCCGCCCGAGTCGGGTATCGCTTAGAAGCTGTAGACAGCACCCACAGCGACGCCGTTGCCCACGTCGTGGGTACGGTCGTACAGGGCGCCTTCAACGAAGGTGTACATCGCCGGCGAGATGTTGTAGGTCGCGCCGAGGATGAATTCGTTGAAGTTGTCGTCGCCAGCGTAGTTGCCAGCGCTGTCGACAGCACCACGGTTGGTGGCGATAGCAACGTTCTTGTCAGCGTCAACGTACTGGTAGGAACCGTAGAGGTCACCAGCGAAGTTGTCGGACAGAGCGTAGCCGTAGCGCGCACCGACGGCGTAGCGCATGATGTCGCCGCTTTCACCGTTGACCTTGAGGTCGCTGTCTTCGACCTTGGCTGCCAGACGCAGAGTGTCGATGGTGTACTGAGCGGTCACACCGTAAGCCTTGGCTTCGGAGTAGTCGCCAGTCGCATTGTTCTGCAGCTTGTAGTTGTTCAGGTCGTCGTAGACCGCGGCGACGGAGAACGCGCCCACGGCGTACTTCAGACCACCGAAGAACGAAGCGTTAGAACCGTTACGGTTCGTGTAACCGTTGACGTCGAAGTCGTTCTCGGCATCACCCTTGTACTGGGTACCGATGGCGAACTGCAGGCCAGCCCAGACCGGAGACATGTACTGGAACTTGTCGCCTTCACGGTCAACACGCTCTGCGGTGTTGTAACCGTAAAGACCACCCAGGTCACGAGTCGAGTCGGTGTTGTCGAAGTACTCGTTGTTGGAGATCGGATCCTGGACCCAGTCGTCGATCAGCGGATCCCAGGAACCCAGACGGGCGTCACCGAAGTTGCCCTTCAGACCCAGGTAAGCCTGGTCGCCGTTACCGAGGCCGTTGCTGATCTTCTCTTCGTCGGCGTGGTGCTCGAACTCAGCCTTGAAGTAGCCGGTCAGGCCCGGGTTGATGACGTGCTGGCCGGAGAAGCCGACGGTGGAGCCGTTGTCGAACAGCTCGTCTTCGGAGTCGGAGCCAGTGATACGGCCAGCACCGTTGTAGCTACCAGTCTCGATGGACTTGTAGGCGATCTGGATGTTGCCGTAGATGTCGAGCTGCGTGCCGTCCTGGTTGTAGACAGTCGCCGCCTGAGCCGCAGCGGAGGCGCCCAGGGCACCAGCAATAGCAGTCGCTAAGAGCGTCTTTTTCATCGCGATAGGTTCCTTAACTAGCTTACTGTTCGATCGTGTCTGCAGATGCAGTCGGCTTCGGTACCCTTCAACCAGCCTCGTCACGCGAACGAATGACGGCTGCGGAACTCTGAAGCCTTGTTATTGTCCAATGCTCGCCGAGAAACCATATACTGGACGTGTAGCGAACGCAACAAGAAAAAAACACTGTTTTCGTTGCTCGCCGCACCTTCCGTGGAGCCTCCGGCGCTCATGCTTTGCGTCATCATCGACGGCTGAGAGACGTCATTACGCTAACGCCGACCGATGTCATTTCAATGACATAGGCGCGACGCCTGGCGACTGACACATCATGCCGGGCGCACCATAGCGTCCGAATCGGCCTGGCAAAATACGACGAAAGTGCTATCGAGCGAAGAAAGGTGCGACGCCACGCCACGCAGCGTCGATGCCGTGACTGGGGCCAGAGCGGTGCCCAGAATCAGGCATCACGGCGGCCATGCTTGGCCAGCAGTTCGCCGATCTTGCGATCGAGCTTGTCGGCCCGCTGGCGCGTCTCCTTCACCTGCTGTTTCTTCTGCAACGCCTCCAGCTGGCGCTTGGCGTGCTTGGCCTCTTCAGCGCTGACCACGTCGCTGTCCGCCCCCTGCAGATCGACCCGACGCGCGCCCTCGCGCACCGACTTCAGATAGCGCGGCAGGTGCACATAGCAGGCCAGCGCCCGCCGCACCAGCTTCTCGGGCCAGGGCTCGCAAGCGCAGAGATCGAGATGGATCCCGGTCTTCAGCGGCCGAGTATGCCCCTTGAAGAAGGCCTGGGGGTAGCGCTTGTACCACTGGGCCAGCAGCGCGTGGGGCGAAGGCGCCTCATGTTCGGCGCCGAACGCCAGCGTGTTCTGGGCTGCACCGCCGTCTGCCGGCTCGGCGCCACCTGCGCCATCCGAAACTGCAGCGGCGTCGTCACTCGCCTGCGGCGGTGGCGTCGGGGAGGATGGCGAAGCGCTCGCCGCAGCGGGCTCCGAGGGGGGCGTGGCGTGAGACGCCGGCGCCTGCGGTGCCGCAGACATCTCCGGCGCAGCCCGCGCCTCCTGCTCAGCAGGCAGCTCGGGTGACACCGATGGCGTCGAAGTGAGGCGCTGCAGCGGCGAAGGACTGCGCCGCGGCGCCTCCTCGGCACCCTCTTCCCGCGCCCGTGAGCGCCGGAAGGCCAGACTGCCCAGCCCGCGCACCCGGCTGCCGCCATCGGGGTCTTCGGGGTGGACATGGCCGCCACTGATCATGGGGTCGAGTTCGGCCAGTGCCAGCAGGCGCTCCTTGAGCGCGCGATTTTCCGATGCGAGCGTCCTGCTGCGTTCCCGCTCGGCCTCCAGCGCTGCCTGGCTGGCATCGATCTTGCGCTCGATCTCCGCCAGCAGCGCCTGTGTTCGTTCCGTCAACACGGCCTGACTCCTCCCTCGCTTGTGCGGCGACCCGCGCGTCGGGCACGCAGGTCGTTCAAACCCAGCCAGAGCTTCCCGCCCGGCGGTAGTGGACAAAAGCATAATCCGGTTGACCCGGCTTGGCAGCCCCGGCCACACGCTCGATCTCCTGCCACTGGCCGTCCTCGAGCGTCGGAAAGTGCGCGTCGCCGTTCAGTGTGACCGCGACCTCGGTGAGATAGAGGTGCGATGCCAGCGGCAGCGCCTGGGCGTAGATCTCGCCCCCGCCCATCACCATGATCTCGTCGGCGCCATCGATCAACGCCTGCTGGTCGGCGAGCGCCAGCGCCGCGGCCAGATCGTGGCAGACTCGAACCCCCTCGTGTCGATAGCTCGGCGAGCGCGTGATCACGATATTTAACCGACCCGGCAGCGGCCGCCCGATCGATTCGAAGGTCTTGCGCCCCATGACCAGCGGCTTGCCCAGCGTCAGCGCCTTGAAGTGCTTGAGATCCTCGGGCAGGTACCAGGGCAGCTGGTTGTCCACGCCGATGACGCGATTCTGCGATAGTGCCGCGATCATCGCCACCGGGGTATCGAGTTCTACGTGCGAAGCGCTGCTGGGGGTCGAATCACTCATACGGCGATGGGCGCCTTGATCGCCGGGTGGGAGTGGTAGTCTTCGATCGCGATATCGTCGAACCGGAATGCGAACAGGTCATCGATTTCGGGGTTGAGCCTGAGTCTCGGCAGCGGCAGCGGCTCGCGGCTCAACTGCAGCCGGGCCTGATCGAGATGATTGAGATAGAGATGCGCATCACCCAGGGTGTGCACGAACTCCCCCGGCTCGAGGCCGCAGATCTGCGCCACCATGTGCGTGAGCAGCGCGTAACTGGCGATATTGAAGGGCACGCCGAGGAAGATATCGGCGCTGCGCTGATAGAGCTGGCACGACAGCCGCCCCTCGGCGACATAGAACTGGAACAGCGCATGGCACGGCGGCAGCGCCATCTCGTCGACCAGCGCCGGATTCCATGCCGAGACGATATGCCGACGGGAGTCGGGATGGCGGCGGATCTGCGCCACCACCTTGGCGATCTGGTCGATCGATTCACCGTCAGGCGCCGGCCAGCTACGCCACTGGTAACCGTAGACCGGTCCCAGATCACCATTGGCATCCGCCCACTCGTCCCAGATGGTGACGTTGTGCTGATGCAGATAGGCGATATTGGTGTCGCCACGCAGAAACCACAAAAGCTCGTGGATGATCGAGCGCAGATGCAGCTTCTTGGTCGTCACCAGCGGAAACCCCTGGCTCAGATCGAAGCGCATCTGATGACCGAAGACGCTCAGCGTACCGACACCGGTGCGGTCGGCTTTCTCGATGCCGCTATCCAGCACCCGTTGCATCAGATCGAGATAAGGCCGCATTGGGCTGGCACTCCTTCACTAGCTAGCAGCGCCGCAGACCGATGACGCAGTCCAGGCGGCGCTTGAAATCACATGTCTCCAGCGCATCGAGCGCTTCACCAAGCCGGCATCGCTACCTTGCGCGCTCAACCGGCCGCGGAGTCGGCGCGGGCATCGTCGACCGCATTGCGGCGAGACCATACCACCAGCGCCACGCCGGCCAGGATCATCGGCAGCGACAACAGCTGCCCCATGGTCAACCAGCCGAAGGCGATGAAGCCGAGCTGCGGGTCCGGCTGACGGAAGAACTCGGACAGAAAGCGGAAGCAGCCGTAACAGACCAGGAAGAGCCCGGAAACGAAACCGCGCCGGCGTGGGGTCAGCGATACCAGCCAGAGAATGGTGAACAGTACCACACCCTCAAGGAAGAACTGATATAGCGATGACGGATGCCGCCCCTGCCCACCCATTCCGGGGAACACCATGGCCCAGGGTACATCGGTGACACGGCCGGGCAGCTCGTGATTGATGAAGTTGCCGATACGTCCCGCCCCCAGTCCGATCGGCACCAGCGGCGCGACGAAATCGGTGAGCTGGAAGAAGGCCAGCCCGTGCTTGCGGGCAAACAGCAGCGAGGCGATCAGCACCCCGATCAGACCACCATGGAAGCTCATGCCGCCGTCCCAGATCTGGAACAGCCATAGCGGATTCTCGATCAGGCGGTCGAGCCCGTAGAACAGCGCATAACCCAGGCGCCCGCCCAGCACCACGCCCAGCGCACCGTAGAACAGCATGTCGCCGATATCATCGGGCTTGAGTCCTAATCGCGCGGCACGCAAACGCCCCAGCCACCAGGCGCCGACGAAGCCAACGACGTACATCAGTCCGTACCAGTGCACCTTGAGAGGCCCCAGCGAGACGGCGATGGGATCGATATCGGGATAGGCCAGCATGCGCGCTCCTTCGGCAGCGGGGGTCGAGATCGTCGGTCAGCCCAGCATCAGCTTGAACCCGACCACGATCAGCAGGAGGGCAAAGATACGTCGCAGCACCTTGGCAGGCAATGCATGGGCGACTTTCACCCCCACTCGAGCCATCGGCACGCTGGTCACCATCAGGCCGAGAAACGCCGGCCACATCACGAAACCGGTCGCGCCGCTCGGCAGCCCGGCCTCGCCCCAGCCCACCACGACATTGGTCACCGTACCGATCAGCGCGATCGGCAGACCAATGGCGGCGGAGGTGCCGACCGCCTCGGTCATGCGCTGGGTGAAGCGCGACAGCCACGGCACCGACATCACGCCGCCGCCGACCCCGAACAGCGTCGAGACGCCACCGATCACCGCCCCCGCCGCCGCCATCGGCCAACGCTGGGGCTGACGCCCCTGGGTGGCCGGCGGACGCGACAGCAGCATCTTCAGCGCCATGATCAGGGCAAAGACGCCAAACAGCCGCGTCAGCGCCGCCCCGGGCAGCGCCGAGGCCAGCAGCACACCGAGGATACCGCCGACCAGGAGCCCCGGGATCATCAGTCGCAGCCAGTCGCGGCGCACGCTACCTCGGCGCCAGTGCCCCCAGGCCGAGGAGGCGCCGGTAACGACGATGGTCGCCAGCGAGGTCCCCACCGCCAGATGGGCGGTCACCGCCGGGTCGACCTGCTGGGCCAGAAAGGTGAAGACCAGCGCCGGCACCATCACGATGCCGCCACCGATACCGAAGATGCCCGCCAGCAGCCCGGCGATGGCGCCCACCAGCAGATAGATGACCACCGCGGTCAGCATCGCGCTACCCCGCGGCCAGACAGCGAAGAGGTGATCTCGCCGGGAAGCGCTACCAGCGCCGGGTCTCGAAACATGCGGGTGATCCTTGGGTATGAAATCCAGGGGCGGGAAGTGAATAGCCTGCTCAGAGGGTGTTTACAAATTCGGCGAGCGAAGGCAAGACAAGGCGAAATCGGCCGAAAAAGCGGAGTTTACAGGGGGTAAATGAGCATTTTGAGGTCGATTTCAACGCCGTATTGTCGAGCGCAGACATTTTGTAAGCACCCTCTCATGGTACGCTGCCAGCCTGCCGCTGTCATGGCTGCCACTATCGGGGCTGCCGCCTGCCACCACTCACCCTGCTGGAGCCTCACCATGTGTCTGATCGTCTTCGACTGGCAGCCGGATAGCGACCAGCCGCTGCGTCTCGCCGCCAACCGCGACGAGTTCCACGCCCGCCCCAGCGCCGCCCTGCATCACTGGCAGGATGCACCGCTGCTCGGTGGCCGCGATCTCGAGGGCGGCGGCACCTGGCTGGCCGCCGCCCCCGGTGGGCGCTTCGCCGCCCTGACCAATGTCCGCGATGGCCACATGGCGACACCCGAGAACGCGCCCAGCCGCGGACATCTGGTGACCGCCGCCCTGCAGGCGACCGAGCCGCAACGCTGGCTCCAGGCGCTGGCCAGCGCCGGCACCCGGCGCTATGCCGGCTTCAATCTGCTGCTGTGTCAGGGCGAGCGGCTCTGGGTACTCCACCATGGCCGCGACGCGACCACCCTCGACGAGGTCGCACCCGGCCTCCATGGGCTCTCCAACGCCGCGCTGAACACCCCCTGGCCCAAGCTGGTGCGGGCGCGGAAGGCACTGCGACAGGCACTCGACGGCAGCGACTGGCAAGCCTCGATGTGGCAGGCCATGAATGACGACCGCCCCGCCACCGATACCGAGCTGCCCGACACCGGCGTCGGCTTGGCGACCGAACGCCGACTGTCGCCGATCTTCATCGTTGGGGAAACGTACGGTACCCGAGCTACCACTCTGGTGAGCGCGGCGGCGCATGGCGCTATCACGATTTCGGAGCGTAGCTACGCTGCCATGGGAGTGCCGCTGGGAGAGCGCGTGAACGAGTCGACGTCGGCTTAGCGCCAGAGCTCAGTCCTGGGGCGGTAGCAGGTGCGCGATCTGCCAGTCCGACAGCCGCTGACGCAAATGCGCACGCACCGCCGCGGTGGTCGGCAGGCCCAGCGTCTCCTGCACCAGCGCCTTGGCATCGTCGAGACTGACCCGACGGATGGCCGCCCGCACCCGCGGCAGGCTCGGCGCATTCATCGATAGCGCGTCGAAGCCCATGCCCATCAGCAGCAGCGCCCCGGCGGGGTCCCCCGCCAGCTCGCCGCACACCGAAGCCGGCACCTCGAGGGCCTGACTCTCCGTGGCGAGCCGCGACAGCGCATTGAGCACCGCCGGATGGCAGGCGTCGTAGAGACTGGCGACACGCGCATTGTTGCGGTCCACCGCCAGCAGATACTGGGTCAGATCGTTGCTGCCGATGGAGAAGAAGTCGACCCGCTCGGCCAGAGCCGGGAGCTGATAGAGCGTTGCCGGCACCTCGATCATTGCCCCGACCTTGGGCGAGGCCACCTCGATCCCATCCTCGGCCAGCTCCTGACGCGCCCGCGACAGCAGGCGCAGTGCCGTGTCCACCTCATCGACGCTGGTGATCATCGGCAGCAGGATGCGCAGATTGTCGAGCCCGCGCGAGGCCATCAGCATGGCGCGCAGCTGCACCATCAGCACTTCCGGGTGATCCAGCGTCACCCGGATACCGCGCCAGCCGAGGAAGGGGTTGGCCTCGTTGATCGGGAAATAGGGCAGATCCTTGTCGCCGCCGATATCGAGGGTGCGCATCACCACCGGCAGCGGCGCGAAGCTCGACAACTGCTCGTGATAGAGACGGGTCTGCTCCTGCTCGCTGGGGAAGCGCTCGTTCATCATGAACGGCACTTCGGTGCGGTAGAGCCCCACCCCACTGACCCGCGACTTGAGCTGTGCCACCGCATCCACCGCGAGCCCGGTATTGACCATCAGCGGCATGGCGTGGCCGTCCGGAGTCTGACTGGGCAGGTGCTGCTCGTGCTCGAGCACTTCGGCGAGCGCCCGCTCCTCCTTGATCAGCCGCGCGTAGCGCTGCGCCAGCTGCGGATCCGGGCGCACGAAGAGCCGTCCGCGGTGGCCGTCGAGAATCGCCTTGGCACCGTTGATCCGCGGCAGCGGCAGATCGACCATCCCCAGTACCGTAGGGATGCCCATCGCCCGTGCCAGGATCGCCACGTGGGAGTTGCTCGAACCGCGCACCGAGACCAGCGCCGCCAGGCGATCCTTGGGCACCTCGCCCAGGGTCGCGGCGCTGATCTCGTCGCCGACCAGAATGGTGTTCTCGGGGTAGGTGGAGGCGGTCCGCTCGCTGCCCTCCTGCAGATGCGCCAGCACCCGCCGGCCCAGATCGCGGATATCGGCGGCGCGCTCGCGCAGGTAGCCGTCATCGACCCGCTCCAGATACTGGGTATGGCGCCGGACCACGTCGGCCAGCGCCCCCGGGGCCCACTGCCCCTCGCGGATGCGCTTCTCGACCTCGTTACCCAGCGCCGCGTCGCCCAGCATCTGCTGATAGACATCGAACAGCGCCAGCTCCTGGGCCGAAATGCGGCTGGCCAGACGCGCCCCGGCTTCACGAATCTCCTCGCGTACATGGGCGATCGCCGCCTGCAGATGGGCGACTTCGGCCTCGGGGTCGGTGGGAATCAGGTCGGGGACGCTGTCGAGATCGGCCGGCGGGGCGATCACCACGATCTCGCCGATCGCCATGCCCGGCGAGCCCGGTGCCCCGGAGAACATCGCCTGGCCGTCGGGCTCGGCGCGGCGATTGAGCGCGCCGGATACCAGGGCATGCGCCAGCACCCCGGCGAGCTGCGCCGCCATGGTCACCAGGAAGGCCTCGTCACCCTCGTCGAAGCGACGTTTCTCCTGCTGCTGCACCACCAGCACGCCGAGCATGCGGCGCTGGTGGATGATCGGCACCCCGAGGAAACTGGAGAAGCGCTCCTCGCCGGTCTCGGCGAAGTAGCGAAAGTGCGGGTGTGCCGGGGCATCCTCGAGATTGAGCGGCTCTTCGCGCTGCCCCACCAGCCCCACCAGACCCTCGCCCAAGCCCAACGCCACCACGCCCACCGCCTGGGTGCGCAGGCCGATGGTATCCATCAGCACCAGCCGCTCGCGCTCACGATCGAACAGATAGACCGAGCAGACGTCAGTACGCATCGCCTTGCGGATGCGCCGCACCATGGTGGCGAGCGCGGCATCCAGGCTGCGGGCGCCGTTGACTTCCTGAACGATGCGGCGAAGGGTATCGAGCATGGGCCTTTTTCTTGTCTGCGAGGCGATCCTCGTGGTGGCATCGGGACGGCCCGCTAGCGCCGGGCCGCCATGGTGTTCGCGCGGGCTGACCCGCCGGTGCGGGTTACCCTTTCAGGTCACCTCCGTTTGGGTCACCTCACCTTTCAGGTCACCTCCTCCAGCGCCAGACGATGAAAGTCCGGGGCCAGTTCGCGCAGGGCACGGCGGTAGACCTCGCGCTTGAACGAGACAACCTGCCCCAGAGGATACCAGTAACTGACCCAGCGCCAGCCGTCGAATTCCGGTTTGGGCGTGCTGTCGACGCAGACTCGGCTGTCATGGCAGCGGATCTTCAGCAGAAACCACTTCTGCTTCTGGCCGATGCACAGCGGTTTCGAGTGCGTTCGCACCATGCGCCGTGGGAGTCGGTAACGTAGCCATCCTCGCGTACAGGCCACCACATCGACATCATGGGACTTCAACCCAATCTCCTCCTCCAGCTCACGGAAGAGTGCCTGTTGCGGTGACTCATGGGCCTTGATACCGCCTTGCGGAAATTGCCACGCTTCTTGACCCGCCCGACGCGCCCAGAGCAGTTGGCCGTCACAGTTGGCAATGATGATGCCAACGTTCGGCCGAAAGCCATCGGCGTCTATCACGGAGTTCACCTTAACTCAATTGTCGTTGAAACCATTCTTCCACAAAGCGAGAAAGCGCATCAATAAGCTTACCGGGCAAAAGCCCTGGCCACCGTCCTGGCACCGACCGCCAGCGGTGCCCCGGCGCCCGGCCCCGGCATGGGCAAGCGCGGAGGAGTTTGCGATACTGCCCGGCGTCGCCATCGCGACCCGACCGCCATTCCATCGCCACACCATCGCGACTTACCGGGAGCCAACCTTGAGTCTGGCCATTTTCGATCTCGACAACACCTTGATCAGCTGCGACAGCGACCACGCCTGGGGAGAGTTCCTCATCGAACAGGGCGCGGTCGACGGCGACGCCTACCGCCAGGCCAATGATCAGTACCTGCGGGACTATCAAGCGGGCCAGCTCGATATCATGGCCTACCTGGCGATGGCGCTCGAACCGCTGACCCGGCACAGCGAGGAGCAGCTCAACGCCTGGCACCAGCAGTTCATGGCCTGCAAGATCGAACCCCATGTACTGCCGCAGGCCGAGGAGCTGCTCGCCTGGCACCGGCAACGCGGCGACCATCTGCTGATCATCACCGCCACCAACCGCTTCATCACCGGCCCCATCGCCCGGCGCCTGGGCGTCGACGACCTGATCGCGATCGAACCCGAACGCGACGGCAAGCGTTACACCGGCCGCGTGGCCGGCGTCCCCAGCTATCGTGAGGGCAAGGTGACCCGGCTCGAACAGTGGCTGGAGAGCCAACCCGCGCTGACCCTGGATGATGCCTGGTTCTACAGCGACTCGATCAATGATCGCTTTCTGCTCGAGAAGGTCCCCAATCCGGTCGCGGTCGACCCCGACGACGCCCTGCGTCGCCTCGCCGAAGAGCATGGCTGGCGGGTGATCACGCTGCGCGGCTGAGACCGTCGAACCGGCGCACATCGGCACCACGGTCCGTGCTTTGGTCAGCGGTATGGGATCGGAGAGCATGGGCCGGCAGGAGATGCCGGTGCGCCGGGGGGAGGGCCGGAGGGGTGAGAGCCGGAGGAGAGAAACGGCCGTGAAAACCCGTCACCGGCAGAGACCCGCGAGCGGGGGCGCCACACGCCGCGGGCGTGTGGCAGGCTGCGAGGGCGGTGGCGCGACTCAGGAGGAGACGGGGTGCGCCTGGCGTGGGCCTGTCTTGTCGGCGGCCGGCGCGTGCACCGCGTGGACCCGGCTGATCAGCTGATCCTCGAGGCCGAAACGCTCCACCAGCCCCGACCCCAGACGCTCCAGCCACGCCGGCAGGCGTGCGGTATGGTGCTGGCAGCGCGCGGGGGTGGCGTAATCGTTGTCGAAATCGAGAACCAGTTGGGTCGAACTCTCGACCCGTTCCAGCAGGTCATCGGCCAGCGCCAGCGCCTCGCGGTCGTCGAAGGCCCGTGCCTCCTCGCGCAGCTGCGGGTAGATCTCGAAGTGGCCGGCGCTGATGTAGTCCATCAGCGCCTCGCTGAAGGCATCGATGCGCGCCTTGGTGACCGCGTCGAGGTCGCTCTCGCACACCTCACGCAGGTCGACCAGGGTCACCAGCATGTCGTAGCGCTGCTCCAGCCAGCGATCGATCAGCGAATGGACCCCACCCCAGCGCTCCTGTGCCGTCTTGCAGTGCTCCAGCATGTGTTCTCTCCTGGTGCGGTGTCTCACGAATATCCGTTGGCCCTATCAGCGCCTGGCATGATCGGCGCGTCTGGCCGTGGCAATCTACGCTCAGGCCGCGGCCGCCGGTTGCGCCGCCGCGCTGCCCCGAAGCCGGGTGACGATCAGTGCCAGAGGTACCAGCGCCATGATCGCAAAGCCCAGCAAGGTCCACTGCGGCAGGGTCACGCCCCACAGCGACCCTTCCACCACGGCACACTCGCCGGAACCGGAGAGCACGCGGGACATTACGTCCCACAGCGGCAGCGCGCCGAGCATGTAGTCTAAGCCAGGTCCACAGCTCGGCACACTATCCGGAGGTAGCGTCTGCAGCCATACGTGGCGTCCGGCGACGATGATGCCGCCAGCCGCCGCGAGCAGCGCCAGCACGCCGTAGACGAGCCCGCCGCGGCGCCGCGGATTGTGCAGGAGCCCCACCAAAAAGACACAGCCGGCAATGATCACCGCCACGCGCTGAAAGATGCACAGCGGGCAGGGCTCCAGGCCCACGCCATACTGCAGGTAGAGCGCCACCGCCATCATCAGGCAGCACATCGCCAGGCCCAGTCCACACCACTGGCGCACGCTCGCCTGCGCCGCCCACTGCTTGATCTGCATAGTCTCGATGTCCTTTATCCATCCTGCTCGCGCTCGACGCCACCCGACGCGCGCGCCAGGCCTTATGGACTCACGCCGCCGGGCGCGGTTCCCGTGCGCGGGCGAAATAATCGGCGATGAACTGGGCGAACGAGACCTGGTCCTCGGCTTCGATGTCGTGCTGCTGCTGATGGGAGGTCTCTACCAGCTCGTCGAACAGCGATGCCCTTGCTGCGTCCATCGGCGTCGTGCGCCACGCTTCGGCCTGACGCCGCGCCAGATCGGTCATGAAGTCGGCCCACTCACCGCCGTGTGCCTGCAGTTCGCGCAGCATACGCGCCGAGGGAGTCGACTCGGGATCGTCGAGCCGGGTCGCCAGCGAATCGACCGCGGCCAGATGCAGATCCGACCCTTCGATGGCATCGAGCAGCGTTGCGACCTGACGCATCCCGGCGATGATCTCGTGACCCCGCTCGGCCAGCGCTACCTGGCGCTCACCTACCTGCAGTCGCAGCGCCGGGTCGCGGCCGCGTTCGACCACCAGGCGACGATTGTCGTCGAGGCGGTCGCACTCCTCATCGGGGATCCACGGGCTCTCGGAGAGCAGACACCAGAGCAGGAAGGTATCGATGAAGCGCATCTGCGGCTCGTCGATGCCCAGCGGCAGGAAGGGGTTGAGATCGAGACAGCGCACCTCGATGTACTCCACCCCGCGCGCTTCCAGCGCCTGGGTCGGCGTCTCGTCGTGACGCGCCACCCGCTTGGGGCGAATATCGCTGTAGTACTCGTTCTCGATCTGCAGGATGCTGGCGCTCAGCTGGTGCCACTCACCGCCCTCCTCGACCCCCATTCGCTGGTAGTCCGGCCACTCGGTGGAGATCGCGTGGCGCAGCGTACCGACATAGTTGGAGAGCGAGTTGAAGCAGATCTTGAGCTGCGACTGCACCTTGTTCTGGTAACCCAGATCGGACATGCGCAGGCTGGTGGCATAGGGTGCGTAGAGCGTCTCGCCGTCCCCCTGCCAGGGCTTCAGCTTGTCGCAGCGCCCATCCAGTCCGGCGGCGCCGAGGAAACTGCGGTCCAGCGCCGGCGAGGCGCCGAACAGATAGAGCAGCAGCCAGCTGTTGCGGCGGAAGTTGCGGATCAGGTCGAAGTAGCGCGCCGAGCGATACCCCTTGGGCGACTCCGCCTCGCGCCCCTCCAGCGACTGCAGCAGCGGCCAGATGTCCTCCGGCAGCGAGACGTTGTAGTGGATCCCGGCGATCGACTGCATGATGCGGCCGTAGCGCAGATCCAGTCCCTTGCGATAGACGTGCTTCATGGTGCCGACGTTGGAGGTGCCGTAGTCGGCGATCGGAATGCTCTCGTTGCCCGCCAGGCGCGACGGCATGCTCGCCGGCCAGACCCACTCCTCGCCCAGGTGGCGATAGCTGAAGCGCAGCAGGTCGCCGAGAAACGCCAGCGCATCCGCCGGCCGGCAGTAGACCGGGGTGATGTACTCGAGCAGCGCTTCCGAATAGTCGGTGGTGATATGCGGATGGGTCAGCTTGGAGCCCAGCGCGTAGGGGTGCGGCGTGGGCACGATACGGCCTTCGCCATCGACCCGCAGCCCCTCTTTCTCGATGCCTCGCCGCAGACGACCAAGCAATCCTTTGCGTGCCGGCGTCATCAGCCGGTCGACGTTCGTGGCGAGTTGATCAGACACGCGCAACACCTTCATCCGATGGGGAGAGACGCCTCTCCCGTTGTCCGTGCACCGCTGCCGGCGGCCATCAAAGGCCGCCGGCAGCGATACGTCGCGAGCAAAACCCCATTATGGAGTCGGCGATAGCGCTTTCAAGGCTAACGAAACACTGCATAACGGTCTGCGCGCGCGCATGGCTGCGTTGCGCAGCGCCCGAAGCTCGCCTAATCCTATGCCAACGACTTCGTCAGCGACGCTTCTGCGCTTTCAGCAGCGCCTCGCCCAGCGCGCCCATGCTCGGGTTCTGACCCTGCCCCTGACCGCCGCCCCGGCCGCTGCGCTGCGGATTGCCGCGCTGGCGCTGCTCGCCGCGCCCGCCGCCAGGCTGTCGTTCGCGCTTGGCGCCGGGCTCGTCGCCGAGGCGCATCGACAGCCCGATCCGCTGACGCTGCAGGTCCACTTCCATCACCTTGACCTTGACGATATCGCCGGCCTTGACCACCTGGCGCGGGTCCTCGACGAACTTCTCGGCCAGCGCCGAGATATGCACCAGGCCATCCTGGTGTACGCCGACATCGACGAAGGCGCCGAAGTGGGTGACATTGGTGACCACGCCCTCCAGCAGCATGCCCGGCTCGAGGTCGGAGAGCTTCTCCACCCCCTCACGGAAGCTGGCCGCCTTGAACTCGGGACGCGGGTCACGCCCCGGCTTGTCGAGCTCCTTGAGGATGTCGATCACCGTCGGCACGCCGAAGTGGTCGTCGACGTAGTCAGCGGGCTTGAGCGATTTGAGATACTGGCTGTCGCCGACCAGCCCGGCGAGCTGGCGGCCGTTGCGTTCGGCAATGCGCGCCACCAGCGGGTACGCCTCCGGGTGCACCGCGCTGGCATCCAACGGATTGTCGCCGCCCATGATGCGCAGGAAGCCGGCGCACTGCTCGAAGGTCTTGGGCCCCAGGCGCTCGACCTCGAGCAGCTCGCGCCGGCTGCGGAACGGGCCCTCGCGGTCACGCCGCGCGACGATGTTCTCGGCGAGCATCGGGCTCAGGCCGGAGACCCGAGACAGCAGCGCGCTGGAGGCCATGTTGAGATCCACGCCGACGGCGTTGACGCAATCCTCGACCACCGCCTCCAGGCTGCGCGATAGCCGCAGTTGAGAGACATCGTGCTGGTACTGGCCGACCCCGATCGACTTGGGATCGATCTTGACCAGCTCCGCCAGCGGGTCCTGAAGCCGGCGCGCGATCGACACCGCGCCGCGGATCGAGACGTCCAGCGCCGGAAACTCCTTGGACGCCAACTCCGACGCGGAGTAGACCGAGGCCCCGGCCTCGCTGACCATGACCTTGGCCAGCGGCCGCGGCGCCACGCGCTTGACCAGCTCGGCCGCCAGCTTGTCGGTCTCGCGGCTGGCGGTGCCGTTACCGATCGCCACCAGCGCCACGTCGTGACGTTCGACCAGCTGGGCGAGGGTCGCCAGCGCCGCATCCCACTGTTTCTGCGGCGCATGCGGATAGACCACCGCGTGCTCGAGAAACCGCCCGGTGGCATCCACCACCGCCACCTTGCAGCCGGTGCGCAAGCCCGGATCGAGGGCCAGCGTCGCCTTGGGGCCAGCCGGTGAGGCCAGCAGCAGATCCTTGAGATTGCCGGCGAACACCTCGATCGCCTCCTGCTCGGCGCCCTCACGCAGACGCCCCATCAGCTCGGTCTCGAGATGGGTGTAGAGCTTGACCCGCCAGGTCCAGCGCACCACCTCCCGCAGCCAGCGCGAGGCCGGCAGTTCGGCCCCTAGATCGATACCCACCTGACGGGCGATCGCTACCTCTGCCGGATGGATCGGCGCCTCGTCCTCCCCCGGCATCACCAGCGACAGCGCCAGCACGCCCTCGTTGCGCCCGCGGAACATGGCCAGCGCGCGGTGCGACGGCGTCTTGGCCAGCCCTTCATCGTGCTCGAAGTAGTCGGAGAACTTGGCCCCCTCCTGCTCCTTGCCCTTGACCACCCGCGCACGCAGCTGACCCTCCTCCCACAGCCGCTCGCGCAGGCGGCCGACCAGCTCGGCCTCCTCGCTGAAGCGCTCCATCAGGATCTGCTTGGCGCCGTCGAGCGCCGCCTTGGCATCCTCGATGCCGCGCGTCTCGCCGGTGGCGCCATCGACATAGGCCGCCGCCTCGGCTTCCGGAGTCAGGCCGGGCTCGGCCAGCAGACGCTCCGCCAGCGGTTCGAGCCCTGCCTCGCGGGCGATCTGCGCCTTGGTGCGGCGCTTCTTGCGATACGGCAGATAGAGATCTTCCAGACGCTGCTTGGTGGTCGCCGCCATCAGCTCGCCGTGCAGCTCGGGGGTCATCTGCCCCTGCTCCTCGATCGCCTGAACGATGGCGCTACGGCGATCTTCCATCTCGCGCAGATAACGCAGCCGCTCCTCCAGGGTGCGCAGCTGGCCATCGTCGAGTCCGCCGGTGGCCTCCTTGCGATAGCGCGCCACGAACGGCACCGTGGCGCCGCCGTCGAGCAGTTCGACGGCGGCGGCGACCTGCTGCGGTCGGACACCGAGTTCTTCGGCGATGGCGGAGACGATTGCAGTTTGCATCTTGGACATGAATCACATCACGGCTGAAAAGATCGCGCCAAGGTAGCACACAGCCGCCGGCGGCTCCTACTGCGCGCCGCCGTGCACGGACCGATGCGCGCCAGCCTCCGGAGCCCCGGAGATGGCCACCCGCGCCAGGGAATGGCCAGCAATGCGAAGGGGATGGCCATGGCCATCCCCTTCGATACGTCGACAGCCGACCGCGGGCGCGGCCGGCGAAGTCTCACAGGGCTTGCGGCCCGGCCGCCACGATCATCGGATCGACGCCATCGAACTTGTCGAAGTTGCGGGTGAACTTGTCGATCAGCGCATTCATCTGGGCCTGGTAGGCCGCCGTATCGGACCACGCCTCGCGGGGGTCGAGCAGCTTGGCGTCGACGCCGGCCACCGCCACCGGTACCTCTAGGTTGAGACCCTCGATGTGGCGCGTCTCGACATCGCGCAGTGCACCGCTCTGGATCGCCCCGATCACCGCCCGGGTGGTGGGAATGCTGAAGCGACTGCCGCCCTGACCGTAGGCACCGCCGCTCCAACCGGTGTTGACCAGATAGACGTGCGAGCCGAAGGCCTCGATACGCTTGACTAGCAGTTCGGCGTACTCATGCGCCGGGCGCGGGAAGAACGGCGCGCCGAAGCAGGTGGAGAAGGTCGCTTCGAGCTGGCTGGTGGAGCCCATCTCGGTGGAACCGACCTTGGCCGTGTAGCCGGAGAGGAAGTGGTAGGCAGCGGCTTCCTTGGAGAGCAGCGACACCGGCGGCAGCACGCCGCTCATGTCGCAGGTCAGGAAGACGATGGCGCTGGGCTCGCCGGCGCGGTTGGCCAGCACCCGCTTGTCGACGAACTCCAGCGGATAGGCGGCACGCCCGTTCTGGGTCAGGCTGACATCGGCGTAATCGGGGACCCGCGCCGCATCCAGCTTGACGTTCTCGAGCACACTGCCGAAACGGATCGCATCCCAGATGATCGGCTCGTTCTGACGCGACAGATCGATGGTCTTGGCGTAGCAGCCACCTTCGAAGTTGAACACCGTGCCCTCGCCCCAGCCGTGCTCGTCGTCACCGATCAGATAGCGCTCGGGGTCGGCGGAGAGGGTCGTCTTGCCGGTGCCGGAGAGTCCGAAGAACAGCGTGGTCTCGCCATCTTCACCGACGTTGGCGCTGCAGTGCATCGGCAGCACGTCCTGTGCCGGCAGCAGGAAGTTCTGGACCGAGAACATCGCCTTCTTCATCTCGCCGGCATAGCGCATGCCCGCCACCAGCACCTTGCGCTGGGCGAAGTTGATCATCACCGTGGCTTCGGAGCGGGTGCCGTCACGGCCCGGTTCACAGACGAAGCCGGGGGCACTCATCAGCGTCCACTCCGGCTTGTCCGCCGCGTGGGTCTCGGCCACGTCGCTCTCGGGGCGCACGAACAGGTTGCGGCAGTAGAGAGATTGCCACGCCAGTTCGGTCACCACGCGTACCGGCAGGTAGTGCTGCGGATCGGCGCCGACATGCAGCGACGAGACGAAACGCTCGCGCGCGGCCAGATACGCTTCGACCCGCCCCCACAGGGCGTCGAACACCTCACCCCCGACCGGACGGTTGACAGCCCCCCACTCGATCATCGACGAGGTCGAGGGCTCGTCGACGATGAAGCGATCGAGGGTCGAACGCCCCGTGCGCGCGCCGGTCTCCACGACCAAGGCGCCGTTGGCGGCCAGCACCCCCTCGCCGCGCACCAGGGCAGATTCGACCAGCGCGGCCACGGAGAGGTCGACATGTGCCTGGGGGGAGGTTGCGTCCTGGGCTGCCTGGCGGGGGGCTTGAGAGGTGGTCATTATCCAGTCCTGGGCTCTGAGGCCTTCGTCGTCACGTTTCACGGCAAGAAGCCCGCGACAGCAGTGGATCGTGACTCTGCCCCGGCATGCCGGACCTGGAGTCACGCTTCACCACGCTACGTTAACGACGCTGGTCACGGAGATCGGCGACTTCAACGCTCGGCGGGCGCAAAAAGGAGCGCCATTATGGCAAAAAGCGCCCGGGGCGCAAATCGCCCCGGGCGCACGTCAATTCGCCTTTGATCGCAGGCTTTGAGTCGCGGATCAGTGCACGGTGGGCGGTGGCGCCTGGGGTGACTCGATGATCGCCTCGACGTCGGCGGCGCTGAAGTGGTAACGGGTATGACAAAAATGGCACTGGGTCTCGACCGCGCGCTCCTGCTCGAGGATCTCGCGCAGCTCATCGGCACCCAGCGTGTGCAGGGCATTGGCCACCCGCTCGCGCGAGCAGGTGCAGCCGAACGCCAGCGCCTTGGGCGTGAAGACCCGGGTGGTCTCCTCGTGGAATAGCCGGTAGAGCACTTCCTGGCGCCCGAGACCCAGCAGCTCCTCGGCGGTGATGGTCGAAGCCAGGTGTACCACCCGATCCCAGGCATCCGGGTCCTTGTTCGAATGATCATCGGGCAGTTGCTGCAGCAGTAGACCCGCGCTGCGCGAGCCGTCGGCGCTCAGCCACAGCCGCGTGGCAAGCTGCTCGGACTGGCTGAAGTAAGCCTCGAGACAGCCCGCCAGATCGGCGTGCTCGAGCGCGACGATCCCCTGATAGCGCTGCCCCTCCTTGGGGTCGAGGGTGATCACGATCTGCCCCTCGCCGACCAGCTCGCGCAGGCTGGCGGCGGGGTCGAAGTCCCGCGCTTCATCGAAGCGGGCGATACCGCGCAGCTCGCCACCCGGGTTGGACTCCGCCATCAGCACCTCGACGCCCTGGCGCCCGCGCACCTCGAGACTGACAGTGCCATCGAGCTTGACCGTCTCGGTCAGCAGCGCCACCGCGCTGAGCAGCTCGCCCATCAGGCGCGAAATCGCCGCCGGGTAGTCATGACGGGCCAACACCTCGCCGTAGGCCGCCTGCAGCTGGACGATCTCGCCACGCACATTGGTGTCGTCGAATAAAAACCGCTGAATCTGATCACTCATCGCTGAAATCTCTTGCCGGGGACCGCGACGGGTCCCGCCAGAACGGAAATCGGAACAGGCTGCCGGCATCGCGTGGCGGCCATCACAGGCGCACCCACGCAGGCCGACAACCGGGGAAGAAAGGCCAAGGCATCAGGAAGCGACGGCCACAGGAAACCGTCCGCTGACCTGTCTCACTCCTCGGTACGCTGGCGCTGGAAGCGCTGGATATTGCGTCGCTCGCGCTTGTCGGGGCGCTTGATGGGGGGCTGCATGGCCTGGTTGGCCAGCTTGCGCTGCTGGGCCTCGCTCTCGCGACGAGCCACGCTGGCCTCGGTCTCGCGGTAGAGCAGTCGCGCTTCGGGGGCTCCGCGACGCTGATCCGACAGCGCCTCCACCGTCACCTCGAGGGTGTCCCAGCCCTGCGGGACCTCGAGCCGCGCGCCGAGTTCGACCTGCTTGCTGGTCTTGACCCGCTGGCCGTCGTAGCGAATCTTGCCGCCCTCGATCGCCTTCTTCGCCAGCTGACGCGTCTTGAAGAAGCGCGCCGCCCAAAGCCACTTGTCGATTCGAACCGTTGACGTCATTGGTCTCTCTCCTCGATCGACTCTAGGTGGGGTCAGGCAGGCACCGCTTCAACCCTGGTACCTGGCGCTATCGGCACGCGCCGAGAACGGGTTTCCAAGGCGTGCCGCCCTGATTATTGTACGCTGAGTACCTGCCCTTTGACCTGGAGGCCGCATGGCGCCCACCGACTTTCCGCCGACTCCCCCCGCCAAGCCCAGCATACTGGCGCGCCGAGAGGTGGCCAGCAGCCAGCTGTTCGCGATCGAATCGCTCGATCTACGCTTCTCCAACGGCGCCGAGCGCACCTTCGAACGGCTCAAGGGCAAGGGGCGTGGCGCGGTCATGATCATCGCCATGCCGGACCCGGATCACGTCCTGCTGATCCACGAGTATGCCGCCGGTTTCGACGACTATGCGCTCACCTTGCCCAAGGGGCTGGTCGACCCGGGCGAGGACATCGTGACCGCCGCCAATCGCGAGCTGATGGAGGAGTGCGGCATGGGTGCCAGGCGCATCGAGCCGCTGATCGAACTGTCGCTGGCGCCCAACTACATGGATCACCGCATGCAGGTGATGCTGGCCAGCGACCTCTACCCCAAGCGCCTGGCCGGCGACGAGCCGGAACCCCTGGCGGTGGAGGCGTTTCCCATCGAGGATATCTCGAGCCTCCTGGCGCGCGAGGATTTTCATGAGGCACGGGCCATCGCCGCGCTGTTCATCGCCCGTGACAAGCTGCGCAGCGAGCGCGATAGCGAGAGCTGGTGGTAAGTCAGCCAGAGACCGGGGGATCTCCCTCCTCGCGCCTTCCGTGTGACACCGCCCCTGGACGCAGAAAGCCACCCGTCAATGGCCGGGTGGCTTGCTCTGCGAGGCCGCGGCCATGCCGTTCAGGCCACCGAACACGCGACCACTCACTCCACCGCGCCCTTCATGGCGCCCCTTGCCGCGCTCTTCCTCTTGCGCCTTCTTCCGCGCTCTCCCTTGCGCCCTCTTCCGCGCAGGCCCGATAGCAGGCGATAAAGCGACTGGCAGCCGGCGACAGCGCCCGATCGCGCCGCCACAGCAGTTCGAAGGGCGGGTTCTGGGTCAGCACCTGATAGTCGATGCGTGAGATCGCGCCCCGCGCCACCGGGTCGCGGGCGATCCGCTCCGGCAGCAGCGCCAGCACGCCGTCGTCGCGTTCGAGCATCGCCAGGATGGCGTAGGTCGAGGAGATCTCGAGCGACTTGACCGGCTGCGCCAGCCCCGCCGCCACGAACTCCTGCTCGAGCAGGCGTGGCATGCTCACCGGATAGACGATCCAGGGCTGCGCGGCCAGATGGGCAAAGTCGGGCTGCACCTCGCTGGCCAGCGCATGACGCGGGTTGGCCACCACCCACAGCGGCTCGGGAAAGCTCCCCTGACGATGGTAGTCCGCCGGCTGGCGGCCGAAGTGGGAGCGGCACAGCGCCACGTCCAGCCGCCCCTGATCGAGCAGACGCAAAAGCCCCTCGCTGGTGTCCTCGACGATCTCCAGTGACAGCGACGGCTGCTCGGCGCGCACCCGCGCAATCGCATCGACCAGGGTAGCGATCGCGCCCATGGTGCCGCCCACCGCCAGATGCCCGCCATAGCCCTGCTGAATGCCGATCATCTCCTCGCGCAGATGGGCGACGTCGGTCTGGATCAACCGGGCATAACGCACCAGGCAGCGGCCCATGTCGGTCGCCTCCAGTCCGCGCGCGCTGCGCACGAAGAGCGTGGTGCCGAGCGTCGCCTCGATCTCGCTGAGCGCGCGGGTGGCGCCCGGCTGGGAGATCGCCACCCGCTCCGCCGCCTTGTGTATCGATCCGCACTCGTCCAGTGCCATCAGTAGCCGCAGCTGGCGCAGGCGCAGGCGCGACATCAGCTCGTCCAGGGTGGGCGTCATGGGTTCCCCTTGCGTTGTGGATCCGCGCCGGCCGCGCGCTCGCCGGCTAAAGGACCGCGCCGCCATGCCTGATAGGCATCCGCCCCCGCGCAGCACGCCAGGGTGTCTACGCAAAGTCGGCGAGCACAGGCAGTTCTCGTACCAAAGCCTAAGACTTTGGCCCAATGCGTACCGATTATCCCACGATCAGCAACTCTCAGTAGCGCTCAATGCCGGCCGGCGATAGGGTTCGCCTGAGGCCGTGACATTGCAATTCCCTGATCAGACACGCTTTTTTGCCATAGGTCGAATAGACGAAAGTGGCACGATAACGAGGAGAAGACCGTGGCCCTGATTGCGCAAGCCACCGACGCGCCGGCGTCGGTCATCCGCCTGCACGAACGTGACGATGTCGTCATCGCCCGCCAGCCCCTGCCGGCCGGCACCGAGGTGAGCCCGGGCGTGGTGCTGAGCACTGCCGTGCCCGCCGCGCACAAGATCGCCCTGCGGCCTATCGCCGCCGGCGAGAGCCTACGCCGCTACGGCCAGATCATCGGCATCGCCAGCGCCGATATCGCCGCCGGCGACCACGTTCACGTGCACAATCTGAGTATCGGCAACCTGGAGGGCGGGGCTCAGGACCCGAACGCCGGAGACACCCCGGCGAAGGACTACGCCATCGGCAGCGAAGTGGTGCCGGTAGTGCCGGTTGCCGAACCGGCGACCTTCATGGGTATCCCGCGCCCCGACGGGCGGGTGGCTACGCGCAACTACATCGGCATTCTGACCTCGGTCAACTGCTCTGCCACCGTGGCCCACGCGATCGCCGACCACTTCCGCCGCGATGTCCACCCCGAGGCGATGGCGCCCTACCCCAACGTCGACGGCGTCGTCGCGCTGACCCACGGGGTCGGCTGCGCGGTGGCCGCCGACGGTGAAGCGCTGGCCATGCTGCAGCGGACCCTCGCCGGCTACGCCCGCCACGTCAATTTCGCCGCCGTGCTGGTGATCGGGCTCGGCTGCGAGACCAACCAGATCGAGGCGCTGATCGAGTCCCAGGGGTTGCAGCCGGGCCCACGCCTCTACCCCTACACCATCCAGCAGATCGGTGGCACCACCCGCGCCATTGCCGAGGGCATCCGCCATATCGAGGGGCTGCTCGCCGAGGCCAACCAGGTCGAGCGCGTGCCCTGCGGCGCCGAGCACCTGCGCGTGGCGCTGCAGTGCGGCGGCTCCGACGGCTACTCCGGCATCACTGCCAATCCGGCCCTGGGCGCGGCGGTGGATCGTCTGGTCGCCCACGGCGGCAGCGCGGTGCTCGCGGAGACCCCCGAGATCTACGGCGCCGAGCACCTGCTCACACGCCGCGCGGTCAGCCCGGCGGTGGCCGACAAGCTGATCGCGCGCATTCACTGGTGGGAAGCCTACTGCCGGGTACGCGGCGCCTCGCTGGACAACAACCCCTCCGCCGGCAACAAGGCGGGCGGACTGACCACGATTCTCGAGAAGTCGCTGGGGGCGGTGGCCAAGGCCGGCACGGTACCGCTGGTCGAGGTGCTGGAGTACGCCGAACCGATGCGCGAACGGGGACTGGCCTTCATGGACTCCCCCGGCTTCGATCCGGTCTCGGTGACCGGCCAGGTCGCCTCCGGCTGCAACCTGATCGCCTTCACCACCGGCCGCGGCAGCGCCTTCGGCTGCGCCCCGGTCCCCTCATTGAAGCTGGCCACCAACAGCGCCCTGTGGCAGCGCCAGCGTGACGACATGGACATCAACTGCGGCACCCTGGTGGATGGCGAGACCGATCTCGACACCCTGGGCGAGCAGATCTTCCAGCGGCTGCTCACCCTCGCCTCCGGCGACCCCAGCCAGAGCGAACGCCACGGCTATGGGCAGCAGGAGTTCGTGCCGTGGCAGATCGGCGTCATCACCTGAACGCCACCCGCGTTCGCGGGGTTCAGGCGCCGCCGATGGCGACCGCCTGACCGCTGCGGGCGCTCTCCACTCCGGCCTCGAGCAGCCGCATCACCTCGAGCGCCGCTTCCGCCGTCACCGGCAGCGGCGCGCGGCCGAGAATGGCGTCGCGCACCCCGGTGTAATAGGCGAGATAGTCGCCCGGCAGCGTCGGCACCTCATGCAGCTCCGGCTGCCCGCCTTCGCGCACCTGGCCGATGGTGAGCATGCCGTGGCGCCAATCCTCGCCCCAGTGGGGCGTCGGCAGGCGGTCGCCGCGCTTGAGCATGTCCTCCTGCGGATCGAGGCCATGCTTGATATAGCTGGCGCGGCTGCCGTGCACGGTGAAGCGTGCCCCCGCCGCCGCCACCAGCGCCCCGGCGTGCAGCACCACGCGGCGCTGGTCGTAATGCAGCACGGCATGGAAATAGTCATCGACCTGGGCCCCATCGCGCTGCTCGGCGAGATCCAGCCAGATCGACTGCGGCCGGCCGAACAGCACCAGCGCCTGATCCAGCAGATGCGAACCGAGATCGAACCACAACCCGGCCCCCGGCCCCGGCGACTCGCGCCAGCGCGTGGGGATCTCCGGACGGTAGCGGTCGAAATGCGACTCGAAGTGCACCACCCGGCCCAGCGCCTGGCTATCGATCAGGTTGCGCACGGTCAGGAAGTCACCGTCCCAGCGGCGGTTATGAAACACCGAGAGCAGTCGCTTGGCCTCGATCGCCTGCAGGCAGAGCTTCTCCGCCTCGTCCACGCTGACCGTGAACGGCTTGTCGACCACCACGTGCTTGCCGGCGGCGAGCGCCTGACTGACCAGCGGGTAGTGCGTGGCATTGGGGGTGGGAATCACCACCAGGTCGATGTCGTCACGCGCAAACAGCGCTTCGGGTGACGCCTCGACCGGCACGTCGGGCCAGTCGACCCGGACTTTCGCGCTGTCGCGACTGGCGATGGCGACCAGCGACAGCCCCTCCTGGGCGGCGATCAGCGGCGCATGGAACCGCTTGCTGGCCATCCCGTAGCCGACCAGACCTACACGTATGCTTCCCTTCATGCGGCGTTCCTTGACGATGGATTCGCGGGACCAGAAGCGCCCGCGGGAGGCAGACGCCAATCGACCCGAAAACGGCTAGGATAGCGCAACTTGGCGCAGTGCGGTCGGCTGATCGCCAGCGCCGGGGCGTGGCTGTGGCTGCCACGCCGCCGGCAGCCGCCGCTCCAGCCACCCGCGCAGCGGCTTGACCACATAGCGCTGCATGATCAGCGCCAGCACCACGATCAGTGTCAGATGAATGGCCATCGTCCACAGCGGGATGGCGAACTTCAGCGCCGCGTTGCCGCTCGCCGCGACCCAGCCCTCGTGCCAACGCAGCAGCAGCCAGCGCGTGGCACGGGCAAAGGGACCGATCAGCGGCGTGTGCAGGGCGAAGATGCACAGCGCCGCCTCGCCCAGGTGCTGTAGCCGAGCACGGTTCGCCGCGCTGGCGGGCGAGGCGAAGGCCGTGGCACTGAGCAGCACCAGTGCCTGAAACGGCAACAGCAGGCCGTTATGGGTCAGATAGTAGAGATGCAGGCCATCGAGCTTGAGCAGCCACACCCCCACCGGCACCCCACACAGCCCCAGCGCCAGCAATGGATAGCGCAAGCGGCGCAGCAACTCGGCCAGTCCGGCCGTCTGCAGGGCACGATAGAGCAGGATGCCGGTCAGGAACTCCGGCAGCCGGAACAGCGGATTGCGGTGCAGCATGCCGACGGTGACATAGTCGAAGGCACCACTCAGGGTCGCCACCAGCGGGCCCGCGGCATACAGCCCCCAGACTACCAATAGCGCCAGCCCCCAGCGCTGCAGGCGCATCAGGCGCGGTGCCAGCAGTGGAAAGCAGGCGTAGAAGAAGAGCAGCGCGGAGATCGACCACGAGGCCCCGTTGAGCCACAGAAAGCGCGGCTCCCAGGCCTGCAGCAGGGTCAGTTGAAGCGCGATGTGGCCGAGCGCGCTGGGCCAGGAGATGCGCCCGGCGAAGGCCGCCCGCGCCTCGTCGCTGAGCGGCAGATAGGGGTGCGAATTGAAGTAGACGTGCACGCCCTCGGGCCGGATCGGGTACTGGAACAGCAGCAGCCCCAGTGCCAGCAGCAGCGTGATGACATGAATCGGATAGAGGTTGCACAGCCGCCGCGCGACGAAGGCCGGCCCGCCCATCTTCATGCCCCCAGTGTCATCCAGCGCGACATGGGCGAGCAGAAAACCCGATAGCATGAAAAAGGTACTGGTAGCGAAAAAGCCCATGCCGATGACACTGCGCAGCAGGTCGGGCATGTCGCTGTAGATGCCGCCGAAATGGTAAGCGACCATCCACAACGCCATGAGAAAGCGCAACCATTCGAGACCGTGGTAACGGCGTTTCTTGAGTGCATGCATGAATTCCTCCTCCCCAGTGACCGGGTAGCAGGCCGATGAATGTCCCCTTCGTCGGAAAGGGAGCGAAATGCGACACGGTGATCCAAGCGAGCGCCGGAGATGATCGGGTAGAGGTCGGAGTCAGCGATGAACGGACGAGTCTCTAGAGGACTCTTGCCGGGGGCGTCGGTCGGCGTGCGTGCACGGCGGCAGGGATTGTGCCCCAGCGCACCCTCAAAGTGTAATCAAACTGCAAAGCAGCGCGTATATAGCGACCGGGAATCACCGGGTTTTACACAAAGCCCAACGACCTGTCGGCGATCACCGACAACGCCGCTACCCCTTTCCCCGGCCCAAGCGTCCCGCTATCTTGAGGTGCTATTTTGAGGTGCTATCCAGCGTCGGCCGCCGCGCCGCCGACTCATTGTCGATAAGTCGACCGTTCAAGGAGTCAACATGAGCCATCCCCCTGTCGCTTTCATCACCGGTGCCACCTCCGGCTTCGGCCGCGCCTGCGCCGAGCGCTTCGCCGAGGCCGGCTGGGCACTGGTGCTCACCGGCCGCCGTCGCGAGCGGCTCGAGGAGGTGGAGCAGCACCTGGCCGACAAGGTGCCGGTGCATACCGCCACCCTCGACGTGCGCGAGCGTGACGCAGTCGCCCAGGTGATCGACGCCCTGCCTGAGCCGTTCAAGTCGGTCAAGGTACTGGTCAACAACGCCGGTCTGGCGCTGGGTGCCGGCCCCGCCCAGGAAGCCAATCTGGATGACTGGCAGACGGTCATCGACACCAACATCACCGGCCTGGTCAATGTCACGCGGCTGTTGCTGCCGACACTGATCGAAGTCGGCCGCGGCGCCGCGATCATCAACATCAGCTCCACCGCGGCCCTGTGGCCCTATCCCGGCAGCCACGTCTATGGCGCTTCCAAGGCCTTCGTCAACCAGTTCTCCTACAACCTGCGCTGCGATCTCAAGGGCACCGGCGTGCGCGTCACCGACATCGCCCCGGGCATGGCCGAAACCGAATTCACCCTGGTCCGCATGAAGGGCGACCAGAACGCCCATGACAACCTCTACGGCGGGGTCGAGCCGATCCAGCCGGAGGATGTGGCCGAACAGGTCTTCCACGCCGCGACCCTGCCGGCGCATCTCAACATCAACCGCCTGGAACTGATGCCGGTGTGCCAGTCCTGGGGCGGCCTGACCATCGACCGCGACTGAGGAACCACTGCATAAATGCCTGCACGAGCGAATGGCCACGTTGCGCGGTACTCGAAAGCTCGCCTAACCCCACGTTATGTCTCGCTTTCTGCGTTCCGTGCGCCTTGCCCTTCATCTCGTTCGGCGATTTATTCAGCGCTTTCCTGACGCGCGGCTGTCCCCTCGCGCCGCCCGGCGGGCGGCGCAGCATTAACGCGGGTCGACATTGACGCGGCCCCGGCGGCGACTCACCATCTCGATCTGACGACTCCCCTCTCTCTACGACCCGGTTTCACCATGTCCACCCTCGACCAACGCGACACGCTGACGCTGCCTTCAGGCCACGACAAGCTGCTGCTCCACTCCTGCTGCGCGCCCTGCTCCGGCGAGGTGATGGAGGCGCTGCAGGCCTCCGGCATCGACTACGCGATCTTCTTCTACAACCCCAATATCCATCCCAAGAAGGAGTATCTGCTGCGCAAGGAGGAGAACATCCGCTTTGCCGAGGAGAACGGCATCGCCTTCATCGACGCCGACTACGACATCGACAACTGGTTCGCCCGCGCCAAGGGCATGGAGTACGAACCGGAGCGCGGCATTCGCTGCACCATGTGCTTCGACATGCGTTTCGAGCGCACCGCGCTCTATGCCCATGAGCACGGCTATTCGCTCATCTCCAGCTCCCTGGGCATCTCGCGCTGGAAGAACATGGCGCAGATCAACGACTGCGGCCATCGCGCCGCCGCCCCCTATGAGGGCATGGCCTACTGGGACTACAACTGGCGCAAGAAAGGCGGCTCGCAGCGCATGATCGAGATCAGCAAGCGCGAGCGCTTCTATCAGCAGGAGTACTGCGGCTGCGTCTATTCACTGCGCGACACCAACCTGCATCGCAAGGCCCAGGGCCGCGAGCTGATCCAGCTCGGCGTGCAGTACTATGGGGATGATGATTAAAGACGGGGGATGACGAGCAGGAACGGAGGAGGATGAGTCGGAAACGCGGGACGCGGCTCATCGATCCACGAAAAGCGGCGGCGCCAAGGCGCCGCCGCACACCTGCCAAGAGACCGGTGCTCGGGTCAGCAGTTGCCCTTCTTGGCCTGACCCGGCGGGCAGAAATTGCCGTTGCCGTGGCCATGATCGCCATCGCCGATGATCACCGCCGGCTCCGGCTCGATTCGCGCCGGGTGATAGCTGCACGCGCTCAGCAGCGCCATGGCCAGCATGGCCCAGACGACCTGGGTGGCGTAGCGATAGCGGCGAGAGAGATGGGTCATGGTCGTTCCTCAAGTGTCACGGTCATTCAGAGTCTAGCAGTGCGGGCGCTTGTCAGCGCCCGAACACCACCTTGGCGACATCCTGATAGACCTTGGCGAAATGCACCGTCATGCCTGCCTTGAGGTAGTCAGGTAGCTCGTCGTAATCGCGCTGGTTGGCCTCCGGCAGGATCAGCTCGAAGATCTCGCTGCGCCGTGCGGCGATCACCTTCTCGCGGATACCGCCCACCGGCAGCACCTGGCCGGTCAGGGTCAGCTCGCCGGTCATCGCCAGCGGCCGGTCGATGCTCTGATTCTTCGCCAACGACATCAGTGCCGTGGTCATGGTCACGCCGGCCGAGGGGCCATCCTTGGGCGTGGCCCCCTCGGGCACGTGGACATGGATGAAGGCCTCGTTGAAGAAGTCGGCATCGGCGCCGTACTCGCCCAGATGCCCCAGGGTGTAGCTGTAGGCGATATTGGCCGACTCCTGCATCACCTCACCGAGCTTGCCGGTGAGCTTGAAGCCGCGCGTCAGCGCATGCACCTTGGTCGCCTCGATGGGCAACGTGGCGCCGCCCATGGCGGTCCACGCCAGGCCCGTGACCACCCCCACGCCCTTGAGCACCTTCTCCTTGCGGAACAGCGGTGCGCCGAGGAACTCCTCGAGGTTGTTGACCGAGACCTTGACCGTCTCCTGATCCTGCTCCAGCAGCTTGACCGCAGCCTTGCGCACGATACGGTGGAGCTGCTTCTCCAACTGGCGCACCCCGGCTTCCCGGGCATAGCCTTCGATCACCTGCTTGAGCGCGGCGTCGGTCAGATTGATGCGCTTCTTGGGAATACGATCGCGCTTCAACAGTTTCGGCCACAGATGGTGCTTGGCGATCGCCACCTTCTCCTCGGCGATATAGCCGGAGAGGCGAATCTGCTCCATGCGGTCGAGCAGCGGCCCGGGGATGGTATCGAGCTGGTTGGCGGTACACACGAACAGGACCTTGGAGAGATCCAGGCGCACGTCGAGATAGTGATCGAGGAAGTCGACGTTCTGCTCGGGATCGAGCACCTCCAGCAGCGCCGATGCCGGATCGCCCTGGAACGACTGCCCCATCTTGTCGATCTCGTCGAGCATGATCACCGGATTCTCGACCTCGACCTCCTTGAGCGCCTGGGCCAGTTTGCCGGGCATGGCGCCGATATAGGTGCGCCGGTGGCCCTTGATCTCCGCCTCGTCGCGCATGCCACCGACCGAGAAGCGGTAGAACTCACGCCCCAAGGCTTCGGCGATGGAGCGCCCGACCGAGGTCTTGCCGACCCCCGGCGGGCCGACCAGCAGCACGATCGAGCCCCCTACGTCCCCCTTGAACGAGCCCTCGGCGAGGAACTCGATGATGCGCTCCTTGACGTCGGCCAGACCGTCGTGGTCGCGGTCGAGCACCTCACGGGCGCGCTTGAGGTCGAGCTGATCCTCGGAGGTGATTCCCCAGGGCAGCGAGGTGAGCCAGTCGAGGTAGTTACGCGTGGTGCCATACTCCGGCGAGCCGGTCTCGAGCATCGAGAGCTTGTCGAGCTCATCGTCGATGCGCGTCTGCACCCGCTCCGGTACCTGCAGGTGCTCCAGACGCCCGCGGAAGGTGTCGACGTCGCTTTCGCGGTCATCCTTGGAGATGCCCAGCTCTTTCTGGATCACCTTGAGCTGCTCACGCAGGAAGAACTCGCGCTGGCGCTCCTACATCTGCGAGTTGACCTGCTCGCTGATCTGATTCTGCAGCTGAGCGACCTCGATCTCCTTGCGCAACAGCGGCAGCACCCGCTGCATGCGATCCATGATCGGCAGCGTTTCCAGCACCTGCTGCAGTTCACGCCCCTTGGCCGAGGTGATCGCCGCGGCGAAGTCGGTCAGCGGGCCCGGCTCGTGGGGACTGAAGCGATTGAGATAGCTCTTCAGCTCCTCACCGTAGAGCGGATTGATCGGCAGCAGCTCCTTGATGCCATTGATCAGCGACATGGCATAGGCACGCGCCTCTTCGGCCTCGGCATCGACCGGCTCCCGCGGATAGGAGACCTCGACCAGATAGGGCGGAGTCTTGGAGAGCCAGCGATGGATCCGGAAGCGCCGCATGCCCTGGGCGATGAACTGGATCTGATGCTCCTCGCTCTGGGTACGGTGCACCTTCACCGCGGTACCGATCTCGGGGAAGCTACCGGGGCTCAGCTCCTCCATGCTGACATCGCCGATGAAGGCGACACCGACCATGTGATGCGGGGTGTTGGCGACCCGCTGCATGGTCTCTTCCCAACGCTGACGCTGGATGATCAGCGGCTGCACCTGAGCCGGAAAGAACGGGCGGTTGTGAATCGGCAGCAGGTAGATGCGCTCCGGCAGGTAGTCGCCCGACGGCACCACGGCACCGCTGGCCGACGGCCCCTGCTGCGGCGTCTCGTCGCCCTGGGTCGCGTCGCCGCCCACGTCGATATGGCTATCGGCGTTCCAATCGTGTTCGCTCATCGTTCATCCTGTATCCGTCCATGGCCAAAGCGGCCCGATATCTGTGGGATGTGGGCAGCGGCACGCGAGTTCAAGTGGACACCCCGCCCACGCCGCTCCTGTTCGGTAGTCGATAGAGGCGAGACGCCCGCCGCCAGGGAGACGGCCGGCGCCCTGACGCCCCAGCGTCAGCGGCGGAAACACGAAGGCCGAGCACGCGGCTCGGCCTTCGCAGGGGTATCGACGCCGCGCCCCCGGATCGGGGCGCCAGGCGCTTACGGCTGAGCGGGTGTGGCGCCCGGTACCAGCGGCACACTCTGGTCATTGAGGGTCATCACGCCATCCTCGAGTGCGACGCGCAGCGGACCACCGCTCATCGGCAGACCCAGCGACATCAGCAGGATCGGTGGCGCGCCCTTGAGTTCGAAGTGACCGACGAGGCGTTCGAGAACTTCGCGACCGAGCACCTCGGAGTCCATGGCATCGAGATTCCAGTCATCCATCCCGTCACCGTCGAACTTGAGCTCACCACTGCCCTGCATGTCGATGCCCATCAGCGGGCTCTTCAACGCCAGCTTGTCCACGGCCCAGCGCGGTGAGCCGGCCAGGATCGCTGCCACCTGTGGCTCGAGCGGTGCCAGCGACTGCGCCATCGCCGCCTGATCGTCGGAGGCCGCGGCAGCCTGGATCTCGCTGGTGTGCGCTTCGAGCGCCGCCGCCAGGGCGCGATAGGCATCGCCATCGATATGATCCAGGGTCATCGCCAGCTCACCACTGCCGAGCTGTTGATCATCCATCGTCGCGTCGCCGAGCCGGGTTTCGAGATGCATCGTCATCTCTTTGGCGTCGAGCTTGGCCTTGAGGGCGTAGCGCGAGTCGTGCGACACCAGCTTGGCGCCATCCGGCGAAACGACGGTGACGGTGGGCAGGGTGACCGCGAGCGACTGATCGAAGGCCTGGCGGTCGCCCTGGAAGGCGCCCTCGATGGCCACGTTCTCCAGCAGCATGTTGGCCTGGTCATCCTGCAGCTGCAGCCGCGGCGCCTGGCCATTCAGGGTGACCCGATCCCCGTGCTGCTCGAGATTGAGCGTCAGACCGCTAAAGTCGACCTGCATCGGCCGCGCCGGGCGGAACTCGCCGCCAATCTCACCGGCCGGCACTGTCCACTGCTGGGAGAAGCCGGGCAGTGCGACGGCGACCTCCATGCGCTGCTCACGGGTCAGGAAGCGGCCATTCCAGGTCAGCGGCCCTTCGCTCTCGAGCAGATCGCCGAACAGCGTGCGGTCATCGCCGATATGCACCTGCCCCTCGCCGGAGAAGCTGGTCTCGAACAGGCCGTGGTCGGCCTGGTAGGGTGCCTCGACCACCAGCGGCTCGATCTCGTCGTCGAGGTAGCGTGCCTCTACGCGGCCGCTGGAATGGAACCAGCCACTATCCACATCTTTGCGCTCGACCTGCCACTGCGGACTGGCGTCCAGGCGCGCCACGAGCTGCGACATCTCCTGCTCGAAGCGATGGCTGGAGTAGGCCTGGGCGCCGAGATAGCCCCCGCCCACGACGATCACGATAGCGGCACCCACGCCGATCCACTTGCGCATTCCGCGCTCCTTGTCAGAGTTGATTGAGGGAGTCGCTGTAGATCCCGACTCGGCGGTACCTTCTCAGGCCTTGCACGCAACCCGGGGCGCCGCTCATTTATTGCAGTCTGTCAGCTGTTGAGTAGGTCGCTGTCAGTATCGACTCGGCGGCGCCGACTCAGGCTGTGTTCGACATCCAGCACGCCGCGCTTTCAGTGCAACCAGAACCAAAGGTGCATCACGCTCCAGGCATAGACCGCGGCCAGGATGTCGTCGAACATGATGCCGATTCCCCCGGCCACGCGGCGGTCGACCCAGCGGATCGGCCACGGCTTGATGATGTCGAACACCCGAAACACCACGAACCCCCAGAGCGCCGATTCCCATGAGAACGGTACTGCGGCCATGGTCAGCCAGTAGCCGACGAACTCATCCCACACGATACCGGAGTGATCGTGCACGCCGAGATCCCGCGAAGTCTTGCCGCACAGCCAGATACCGAGCAGCGTGGTGATCCCCATCACCCCCAGGTAAAGCCCCAGCGGCAGCCCCGAGAGCAGCCAGTAGAACGGGATCGCCGCCAGGGTCCCGAAGGTGCCCGGTGCGAAGGGAACGGCGCCACTGCCGAGCCCGAAGGCCAGGAAGTGGGTTGGGCGACGCCAGACGCTCTTGGGGGCCCGGTTCATGCGCGTCTCTCCGCGAAATGATCCCAGCCGCCGAGCCCGGCGAACGCCTCGGGCAGTCCACCGACGCCCTCGCCGGCGACGATGCGGCCGATCGGCGTCAGCGGTAGATGCAGCGCGGCGAGCTGCTGCTGCGCTGCCGCCAGCGCTGCCGGCGGCAGTGTCACCAGCAGCTCGTAGTCGTCACCGCCGGCGAGCACGCGGCGCTGGACCTGGTCGCTGTCCAGGGTGGCACGTAGCGGTGTCGCCAACGGCAGCGCCTCCAGATCGAGCTGCGCACCTACGCCGGAGGCACGCAGCAGATGGCCGAGATCCGCCAGCAGCCCGTCGGAGACGTCGATGGCCGCACTGGCCAGCCCACGCAGCGCCTCGCCGGCCGCCAGCCTTGGCTGCGGCCGCAGGTAGGCATCGAGCAGCGGGTGCGCCAGATCGCGCTCGCCCTGCTGCCAGCGGGCCAGCCCCTCGGCCGCCCGCCCCGGATAGCCGGTCACCGCGATCCAGTCGCCGACCTGTGCGCCAGCGCGGGTCAGCGCGCTGCCCGTAGGCAGCTCGCCATGTACGGTCACGCTGAGGCTCAGGCTACCGCGGGTCACGTCACCGCCGATCAGCGCACAGCCGCAGCGCTCGGCAAGGGCGTGAAAGCCCTCGCCCAGGCCAGCGAGCCAGTCGGGATCGATCTCCGGCAGGGTCAGCGCCAGGGTGCACCAGCGTGCCCGCGCGCCCATCGCCGCCAGGTCACTCAGCGCCACTGCCAGCGCGCGGTGACCGATCGCCGCCGGCGGCGCAGCGGCGGGAAAATGCACGTCCACGACCGAAGTATCGACGCTGATCGCCAGCTGATGGCCAGAGGTCGGGGCGATCACCGCGCAGTCGTCACCGTTATCGACGACGATATCCGCCCGGCCGCTGGCGGGGCGCGCCAGATAGCGGGCGATCAACGCGAATTCGCTCAACGCAGCGCGGCTCATGTCAACGGCGGCGAGCAGCGACCTCGGCACCCCGCAGGCGCGAGGCCAGCTTGTCGAGGATGCCGTTGACGTACTTGTGGCCATCGGTGGCGCCAAAGATCTTGGCCAGCTCTACCCCTTCGTTGATCACCACGCGATAGGGTACCTCCGGGCGCCGCGACAGTTCGTAGGCGCCCAGCCGCAGGATCGCCAGCTCGATGCGGTCGAGATCTTCCAGCCGACGGTCGAGCAGCGGTGCGATGGCGGCATCGAGCTCGCGCTGGTGGTCGGCGGCGTTGTGCAGCAGGTCATGGAACAGGGCGGCGTCGGCGATCTCCATCACCTTGTGCCAGTTCTCGTGATCCTCGAGATCCTCGTCGGCAATCTGGGCGCGAAATTCGGCTTCCACCGCGCTGATCGACTTGCCGGTCATCTGCCACTGGTAGAGCCCCTGCACGGCCAGCTCGCGAGCCGCACGGCGCGACTCCTGGGCCTTGCTCGGCTGACGCGACGGCGCGCTCATGCCTCACCTCCCAGACGCTTGAGCAGCGAGACCATCTCCATCGCCGCCATCGCCGCCTCGGTGCCCTTGTTGCCGGCCTTGGTGCCGGCGCGCTCGATCGCCTGATCGATCGAGTTGACCGTCAGGACGCCGTTGGCGATGGGCGTGTCGTGGGCAAGCTGCAGCGCAGAGAGCGACGAGTTGCAGTTGCCGGCGACATATTCGAAGTGCGGCGTGCCACCGCGGATCACCGCCCCCAGGGCAATCACCGCATCCGGGCGCGACACCGTGAGCACACGCTTGACCGCCAGCGGCAGTTCCCACGCGCCGGGCACATGGATCAGTTCGATGTTCTCTTCACTCACGCCGTGACGCATCAGGCTGTCGACCGCCCCTTCGACGAGACTGTCGACGACATGATGATTGAAACGGCCGACGACGATGGCGTAGCGCCCATCGACATCGGTGAACTGACCTTCCAGTTGCGCGATCGGTTGCATTGTCGGGTTCCGGAGTCACTGCGCCTGGAGCGGATCGGGGGATCCCCTCAGGCGTACGCTAAAAAAGAGTGAGTGGCCGGCGCCAGAACGAGGCGCTCGGCGCGCGAAGCCGGCCATCTTACCATGTCCCGGCCGACGCGGGCATGGCTCGACGCCAGCGGGCGACATGCGCGGCGGCATCATCGCCCCGGACGTCATCCGCCGGGGCAGCACGGCCAGTGTCGCCATGCACGCCATGGATTCAGGCGTCACCGCTGACCAGCTCGACCACCTCGAGGTCGAACCCGGAGAGCGCCGAGAAGCGCCAAGGCGAGCTCAGCAGGCGCATCTTACCGACGCCGAGCTGACGCAGGATCTGCGCGCCGGTGCCGATCGACAGGAAATTGCCGCTGCCATCGGCGGCGCTGGAGCGCGGCGCCGGGCGGTGCCCCAGCAGCACATCGAGCTGGGTCTTGAGATCGCCACGCGGGCTGGCATCGTCGAGCAGCACGAAGACCCCGGCCTCGGCCTGGCTGACCGCTTCCAGCGCGGTATAGGCGGTCCAGTGCCCGTCGCCCTTGCACAGCGCCAGCAGGTCACCCAGGGTGTCGCCGGCATGTACCCGCACCGTGGTCGGCCGCGATGTCTCGGGCTCGCCCTTGACCAGGGCCAGATGGTGGGTGTGCTGAATCCGGTCGTGGAAGACGTGCAGTGCCATCTCGCCAAAGGCGGTGGTGACACTCTGACGTTCGACGGCATCCACCGTACGCTCGTTGAGCATGCGGTAGTGGATCAGATCGGCGATGGTGCCGATCTTGATGTCATGCTCGGCGGCAAAGCGCTCGAGCTCGGGGCGCCGCGACATGCTGCCGTCGTCGTTCATGATCTCGCAGATCACCCCGGTGGGCTCGAAGCCGGCCATTGCCGCCAGGTCACAGGCCGCCTCGGTATGGCCGGCACGCCGCAGCACGCCGCCCGGCTCGGCCATCAGCGGAAAGATATGGCCCGGCTGGACCAGGTCCTCGGGACGCGCATCACGCGCCGCGGCGGCCCGCACGGTGAGCGCACGATCAGCGGCGGAGATACCGGTGGAGACGCCACTGGCGGCCTCGATCGAGAGCGTGAACTTGGTGCCGTAGCCGGAGCCGTTGGCGTCGACCATCAACGGCAGCTTGAGCTGCTGACAGCGCTCCCGGGTCATCGGCTGACAGATCAGGCCACGCGCGTGGCGCGCCATGAAATTGATGTGGCTCGCCTCGACGCACTCGGCGGCCATGATGATATCGCCTTCGTTCTCGCGATCCTCGTCATCCATCAGGATGACCATCTTGCCCTGCCGAATGTCTTCGACGAGCGCCTCGATGCTGGCCAGCCGGCCCGATTCCCCTGTCGTCATAGCTCTATCGCCATCACCTTGATCGTGCGCGCCGCGCGCTTGGGTTCGATGACGGCACAGACTACCTGTCGGGCGGCGCCGACGCCACTGTCGTCGCGTCGCAACGCCGTCGCCGAGAGGCGACACCAGGGCTCAGTCGCGTGCCCGCGGCCGCGCCCGGATCCACCAGTCGTCGCCCACGGCACGGATCTCGTCGATCTCGAGCCGACGCTGCTGCTGCATGCTGTCGATCCCGGGCAGCGCGAACAGCGGGCGCGCGCCACTGCCCAGCAGCGTCGGCGCCACGAACAGCTCGAGACGATCGATCCAGCCGGCATCGAGCAGCGCGCCGGCCAGGGTGGCGCCGGTTTCCACCAGCACCTCGTTGCACGCTTCCCGTGTCGCCAGATGGCGCAGCGCCGCCTCGACGTCGACCCGCCCGGCGCGGTCGGCAGGTAGCGTCACCACCTCCGCCCCGGCGGCTTCGAGACGTTCACGCCGGGCGTCTTCAGCGCCGGCGACGGTGAGCACCAGGGTGCGCCCCGGCTGGCTCAGGCAAGCCGCCGCCAGCGGCAGGCGCAGATGGCTGTCGAGCACCACCCGCAGCGGCTGGCGGCGCACGATCTCGTCAGCCTCGTCGAGCTCGAGCTGATCGGCGCGCAGGGTGAGCCGGGCATCGTCGAAAATGATCGACTCGACCCCGGTGAGAATCGCACTGGCGCCGGCGCGCAGACGCTGGACCTGGCGCCGCGCCGCGGGTCCGGTGATCCACTGCGACTCGCCGCTGGCCATGGCGGTACGCCCATCCAGGCTCATTGCCATCTTCAGCGTGACCCGCGGCAGCCCCTGCTGCATGCGCCGCACGAACCCCGGGTTGAGCGCCTGCGCCGACGGTTCGAGCAGACCCACCTCCACCGCGATGCCGGCCTCGCGCAGTTGGGCGAAGCCGCGCCCGGAGACCGCCGGGTTGGGGTCCTCCATCGCCGCCACCACCCGCGCCACCCCGGCCGCGATCAGCGCCTGGCTGCAGGGACCGGTGCGCCCGGTGTGCGAGCAGGGTTCCAGGGTGACGTAAGCCGTGGCACCACGGGCGGCCTCACCGGCCTCGGCGAGGGCATTGATCTCGGCGTGGGCCTCACCGGCACGGCGATGGAAACCCTCGCCCACCCTCTTGCCAGCGTTGACGATCACGCAGCCGACCCGCGGATTGGGGTCACAGGTGTAGTGGCCGCGCCGCGCCAGGCGCAGAGCACGACTCATCCAGGCGATATCCGCCGCCTCGGCGGCATCGGCTGGCTCGAGATCGGAGGGCGTGACAGAGGGGGCATCGGACATCGGCATTTCTCGCGGAAGTAGCAAGGCCGGCAGCCGCTGCCGGCCAGGGTGGTCGGGGAGGATCGATCAGCGCTTGGCGTCGCTCGGCGACTTCGGCTCCTGGGCCAGGCGGTCGATCTCGGCGCGGAACTCATCGAGATCCTGAAAGCGGCGATAGACCGAAGCGAAACGGATATAGGCCACGTGATCGAGCCGCTTGAGCATCTCCATCACCTCCTCGCCGACCTCCCGCGCTTCCACCTCACGGTCACCGCGCGCGCGCAGACGCTGGCGGATCCGCTCCACCGCCGCCTCGAACGACTCAACGCTGACCGGGCGCTTCTCCAGTGCCAGCGACATGCCGGCGCGCATCTTCTGCTCGTCGAAACTCTCGCGCGAGCCGTCCGCCTTGATCACACGGGGCATCACCAGCTCGGCGGTCTCGTAGGTGGTGAAGCGCTCACCGCAGGCGGCACACTGGCGACGCCGACGCACCTGATCCCCCTCGGCGACCAGGCGCGAGTCGGTCACCTTGGTATCGTGGGTACCGCAAAAAGGACAATGCATCGGTGGTTCACTCGTCGGCGCGGACAGCGCCGGGGCCTGTCCGCGACTTTGACTATCGACTGTAGACTATCCATCGGTGATGGCAGACGTGCCGGGCGCGGCTGGCATCCGTCATCGGCTTATCCGCGCAGTGTAACGGTTTGCACAAGATACCGGAAACACGGTGATTTTCATGTTTCTTTCCCTGTTGGCCCGAGTTCTGCAAGGATAACGTCAAGGACCCGTTTCGCCGTCACGTCAGGAACCGCCCATGCCCAGTCGCGCCGCCAACTACCCTGCCCTGTCCGAAGACGCCTTTCTCGCCCGCGCCGGCGCCAGGCTCGAGGAGGTCTACGGACCGCGTCGGGACGAGGTCCTGCGGCGCCTGACCACCCTGCTGGCGCACCACGACGGTGCACTCGACCACCAGCCGCGTCCAACCTGGAGCGAACGCGACCAGATCCTGATCACTTACGGTGACAGCCTGATCGACGGTGAGCGTCCGCCGCTGGAAGTGCTCGACGACTTTCTCGCCACCCGTCTCAACGGCGTTTTCAGCGGCCTGCACATCCTGCCCTTCTTCCCCTGGAGCAGCGATGATGGGTTCGCGGTGATCCACTACCGCGAGGTCGACCCCAAACTGGGCGAGTGGCAGGACATCCGCCGCCTGTCCTCACGCAGCGATCTGATGGTGGACCTGGTGATCAACCATGTCTCACGCGACTCGCTGTGGTTCACCGACTATCTGGCGGGTACCCAGCCCGGGCGCGACTACTTCATCGAGATGGACCCGCAGACCGATCTCTCCCAGGTCACGCGCCCGCGCAGTTCGCCGCTGCTGGTGCCGGTCTCGACCCGACGCGGCACGCGCCACCTGTGGGCGACCTTCTCCGAGGACCAGATCGACCTCAACTTCGCCAACCCGGACGTACTGCTCGAGTTCGTCGGCATCCTGCTGTTCTATGTCCAGCAAGGGGCGCGGATCATCCGCCTCGATGCCATCGCCTATCTGTGGAAAGAGGTCGGCACCCGCTGTATCCATCTGCCGCAGACCCACGCCATCGTCCGCCTGCTGCGGGCGATCCTCGATTACGTGGCACCGGGCACGCTGCTGATCACCGAAACCAACGTGCCCCACGCCGAGAACATGAGCTACTTCGGCCTGGAGAGCACGCCGGCTGGCGCATCGGCCGCCGAGAGCGACGACGTTCCCGCCAGCGACACGGCGACGCCCGACGAAGCCCACATGATCTATCAGTTCACGCTGCCGCCGCTGCTGCTGCATACCCTGACCAGCGGCGATGCCAGCGCGCTGGCGGACTGGGCACGCTCGCTGCCGCCGCTGCCCGCCGGCTGCACCTACTTCAACTTCACCGCCAGCCACGACGGCATCGGGGTGCGCGCGCTGGAGGGGCTGCTGCCGCCCCATGAGGTCTCGCTTCTGCTCGAACTGATGCACCGCTTCGGCGGCTACGTCAGCATGAAGACCAACGCCGATGGCAGCGACTCGCCCTACGAGATCAACATCACTTACTTCGACGCCATGAAGGGCACCCGCCGCGGTCCCGATGCGTGGCAGGTCGAGCGCTTTCTGTGCAGCCAGAACCTGATGCTCGCGCTGCAGGGCATCCCAGGGGTCTATCTGCACTCCCTGACCGCGACGCTCAACGACCACGAAGGGGTCGAGCGCAGCGGTCGGCTGCGCTCGATCAACCGCCATCACTGGGTCAAGGAGGAGCTCGACGAGCTGATCGACAGCCGCAGCACGCCCACCCGCGAAGCCTTCACCTCGCTCAAGCGCCGGCTCAATATCCGCGCCAGCGAGCCCTGCTTCCACCCCGAGGCGCCGCAGCGCGTGCTCGACACCGGGCCGGGACTGTTTGCCATCGAGCGCGGCCCGCTTGCCAGCGGCCGCCGGCTGCTGGCGATCTACAACATCAGCGACAAGCGTCAGCCGCTGGAGATCGAGGCGCTGGCGAGCGGCGAGTGGTACGACGTGCTGAAGGATGGCAAGCGCTGGAATCCGCACCCCGAAGAGCGCGAGATCCTGCGACCCTACCGCAGCCTGTGGCTGGTCCAGCCGTGACTTGCCGCGGCTGTCACGGCTGGCTAGAGTAGCCCCCGGGAGATGGCATTCCTCCCGCGGCATGGGCTCCGCCGCCCCGGCCGCGAACCGCAGTCCGCTGATGATGCCTGCCAACGCACCCGAGGTGTGTCCTGCGCAGGCTTCACGCTCCCGCGCCTACCGCCCGCAGGATACTTTTCGTCTGCCGAGATCGACGAGGAGCGCAACACATGTGGATTTCGATCGCCGCCATCAGTCTGGGCGCCGCCATTGGCGCCAATCTGCGCTGGTGGCTGGGCGCGCACTACAATGGCTACTTCCTGCACATTCCCCCGGGCACGCTGATCGCCAACCTGCTGGGAGCGTGGCTGATCGGCATGGCCCTGAGCTTCTTTCAGGACTCGTCGCTCAGCGTCGAGTGGAAACTGTTTGCAGTCACCGGCCTGCTCGGCGCACTGACCACCTTCTCTACCTTCTCCGCCGAGATGGTCACCGCCATTCAAGGCGGACGCTGGCTGTGGGCCATCACCGGCACCCTGGTGCACGTGCTCGGCTCCTTCGCGATGACCCTGCTGGGCATCGCCTGCTATGGCTGGCTACGCCATTGAGTCCGACTCATCCAAGGCCCTCACGCAAGCAGTGCCAGCGGCACCACCTGAACGTTGCCGCCCGGCGCCGTGATCACCAGGTGATCGCCGATACGCTCGAGGCTGGCTGCCGCCAGTGCAGGGTCACCCAGCGCCAGGCGCTGGCGTTCGCGGCCCTCCAGCGCATCGATCACTACCAGCTCGCCACGCGCGCTGATGACGTAAAAGCGTTCGCTGTCCGCCAGCGGCGCCGCCAGCGCGGGAGGATGGGTCGCGTCACGCTCGCCCAGCGTCACCTCCCAGACGCGCTCGCCGCTCGCCGCATCGAAGCCGAACAGGCACAGCGTGACCCGCGTCGCACCGATATCACGCACCGCCAGGGTCATCGCCACGCGCTCCGCCTCCACCGCCGGAGGCGCCCCAGGGCTGGCGGCGACGGCCTCGGGCAGCTCGGCCATCCACAGCACCGCGCGCGTCAAGGGGTCGATACGCAAGAGCCGGGCCGGTTCGGTGTCACTCAGGAACAGCCGCCCTTGATCGTCGAGCAGCGCCGTGGCCAGATCCACCGGCGCCCCCATGCCGATGCATCCGGTCTGGTGGCCATCGTGCAGCGACAGGGCGTGGATGGCGCGATCGCCGCCACCGACATAGACCTCGCCGGCGTGCAGCAGCGGAAACGGCAGACCACCGCCGGCATAGCGCTGATGCCACAGCGGCGCACCGCTATGCAGATCGAAGGCGAGCAGACCACTGGCAGGCGTCATCTCCCCGCAGTGGGAAGAAGACGCAGGGAGAGGTCGGTCGGTATAAGCAGCCACGCCCACGGCCGGCGTGGTAATGATACGCGCACGCGCCCAGTCGGGAACATCGAGCTGCCAGAGTAGCGCACCGGAGACAGATTCGCGCCGCTGCAGATATCCCGGCGCCGAGGTGTCGAAGCGCGGCGAGCACGGCGCCCGCGCGCCATGCCAAGGAATCTCGGCCCAGGACGCATAGACGCTGATGCGGTCATCGGGTGCTGCCAGCGCGAACGGCGCGGTGTGTCCGACATCGAGCACACTCGCTGCCGGAGAGCACATCGCTCCCCTATCTGGCGACGGTACGCCGCGACGGCCGGTGGGCGTGGGTGACGCGACCTCTGGCGAGACCTCTTGCGCAGGTGTCAGCGCGTGCGGGTCGAAAGATGCATCAGGCACGGCGAATCTCCTCTCGGGGATAGGACGTGGCCCTGCGTAGGGTCATTGTTGGCGTTATTGTCACCGGTCTCTGTGGCTTTGCGCCGGTGCTCGACTCCACCCTACGCGTAACCGAGCGACGTCGCCAGCGCTCTGGGGAGATCGTGACAGAACCCTTGAGCGCCCTGACTATCGGCCTTATGGCTTTACCTTATTTAACTTTCATTAACACAATGGATATAGTGTAACGGTCCAGCCGCCACGAATCGGCAGAGCGCCAAGGTAAGGTGACGCATGCGGTTACTGTCGAACGCAACGCCAAGATGCTGGCGACTCGTTTCCCGCATCGTCCGCCAGGGGCTCCGCCACCTCCTGCTGGTGCTGGCGTGGCTTGCACTGTGGCGGCTCTCGGCGCTGATGGAGTATGCCCCGCATGCCAGCCTCTGGTTTCCGCCGGCCGGCCTGAGCTTCGCCGCCTTGATCGTACTTGGCTGGCGTGCGCTACCCAGCCTGCTAGTCAGTTGTCTGCTGGCCACCTTCTGGGTCGACCAGCTCTACGTCATGCACCAGAGCACGCAAGAGCTGCTGACGGCAGGCCTGGCCTTCGGTCTCGCTCACTGCAGCGCCTATGGCCTCGGCGCCTGGGCACTCAGAAGCGCGCTCCATCGGCAGGCCGAGATCACCACCCCGACTCTGGTGCCGCTGTTTCTCGTGACCGCCTGTCTCTCGGCGCTGGCCGCCACCCTCACCGGCATCCTCTCGCTGGAGATGACAGGCCTGCTGGACTGGACCGAACTGGATTCGATCTGGCTTCCCTGGTGGATCGGCGACATGGCGGGCGTCATCGTTCTCGCACCGCTGTTCCTGGCAGTACTGAGCTGGCGCTACGTCGCCATCTCGGCCTGGCTCGGTGGGCTCGATTTCCAGTTGCCCCGTCGTCCGAGTGCGACCTTCATCGGCAAGCTGCTGCTGTGCCTGCTCCTGCTCAGCGGCGTGACCCTCGTCGATGCCAAGACGCACGACCCCGACGTCGCCTTCGCGGTGTTCTTTCTGATCATCCCGCTGATGTGGATCGTGTATACCGAGAGCGCCTTTCGCAGCGCACTGAGCCTGGCCTTGTTCGCTCTGACGACCGCACTGTGGGTGGCCGAGCTGAGTCTGGTCGAGCAGTCGATGACCTATCAGTTCGCGATCTGCGTGATCGCCACCAGCGGCTATTTCGGCTTTGCCGTCCCGGCGCTGGCGGCGCGCAACCGCCAGCTCAGCGAATTGGCAGCGCGCGATCCACTCACCGGCGTCTTCACCCGGCGCGCCTTCTTCGACAAGGCAGAGCAGATGCATGCCGAAGCCCGGCGTAGCGGCCGGCCACTGGCGCTGCTGGTGCTGGACATGGATCACTTCAAGCGGATCAACGACGACCACGGCCACGACGTCGGCGATCAGACCCTGATGCTGTTATGCCATGCCGTGATGGGCAGGTTGGCACCGCACCAACTGTTCGGGCGCTTCGGCGGCGACGAGTTTCTGCTGCTGGTGAACAGCGATCTCGACACCGCGCGCGAGACGAGTGCCAGGTTGAAACATCACATAGCAGGCCTTCGGGTGCCGGGCACCCAGCACCCGCTCTCGGCGACCATCGGTATCGCCGAGCTGAGGGCGGACGACACCCTCACCCTGGCCTTTCGCCGTGCCGACCTGGCGCTGCTGCAGGCCAAGCGCAGTCGACATCGTCAAGCCGACATCCCGCCGACCGCCGCCAACGGTTGAGCCTGCCGCGGCCTGCCATGCACGACGGATCGCGCATCCCCCGCCAGCGTCCACTCCCGCCGCTCTCAGACGTCGTGGTATTCACACGTCGCCGGCATTGTCACGCTCGACGGCTTCGAAGAGCCGGTCCTGGAGGTCGGGGATCGCCGCCTGGACCCGGTTCCAGCTGGGAATGAACGGCTTGTCGCGGGGGGATTCGAAAAACGCCGCGCCGGCCTGCATGATGTTGTCGGCGAACAGCTCCACCGCCGCCTCCTCGCTGTGGCGGTCGAGCTTGAGCCCGTTCATCGCTGCGTCATGATCATAGGCCTCGATCAGATCCAGCGCGGTGCGGTAATAGGTGGCCTTGACGGTACGGAAGCTCTCGACGCTCATCTCCACGCCCAGGGTCGCCAGCTTGCGGTACATCGCCTTGGCGATGTCCATGCTCATGCGGTTGAGCCCGCCGCTCGGGTCCGCCTCGGAGATCGGCTGATGCTTGTGGTCATAGGCGTCGGCGATATCCACCTGACACAGCCGCTTGGTCGAGAAGTTGCGATGCACCTCCGACAGCACCCCGATCTCCAGGCCCCAGTCGCTGGGGATGCGGATCCCGTCGAGCACGTCGGCACGCATCGAGAACTCACCGGAGAGCGGGTAACGGTAGCTGTCGAGGTAGTCGAGATAGGGCAGCGGGCCGTAGATCATCTTGAAGGCACGGATCAACGGCGTGACCATCAGCCGCGAGACCCGGCCGTTCAGTTTGCCGGCAGCAATCCGCGAGTAGTAGCCCTTGCAGAATTCGTAGTGAAAGCGCGGATTGGCCACCGGATAGATCAGCCGCGCCAGCAGCCCGCGATCGTAGGTGACGATATCGCAGTCGTGCAGCGCCACCGCCTCCGCCTTGCCGGAGGCGCGCACATAGCCCGAGCAGTACCAGACGTTGCAGCCCTTGCCCGGCTCCAGCGGTGCCAACCCCTCCGCCGCCAGCTCCTGGTGCAGCGCCCGCAGTCGCGGGCCGTCGTTCCACAGGATGCGGTGATGCTGCGGCAGGCGGGCAAAGAACTCCCGCGCCTTGAGAAACTGCTCGCGATCGGCGCGGTCGAGCCCGATCACGATCTCGCTGAGATAGGGAACCTGACACAGCTCATCGACGATATGCGACAGCGCCGGCCCCTCCAGCTCCGAGTAGAGCGACGGCAGGATCAACCCCATCGGGCGCTGGCGCGAGAAGCCCTTGAGGTCGTTCTCCAGCGCCTCTACCGAACGTCGGGTGAGGTTGTGGAAGTTGGTGATGATACCGTTCTGGTAGAAATCGCTCATGCCACGTCCTCGTTATTATGAAAGCGCTGAAATAGACCCGTCGAACCGGTCGCCGGAGACGCTTGAGAAGCCAATCTCGGAGCACGCCGAACCGGTGTCGGCCTACGCGCAGGGGCAACCGAGCGTTCTCGGCAGTTCACGCTGGCGCCTGCCGCTCCCACCAGTGGGCGAGCCCTTCGGCCCAACCCTGCGGGCCCGGCGCCTGGGTGCGATAGAGCCGCGCATGGGTCAGCGACATTGGCTGGCCGTGATCCGCACTGATGATCACCGCCATGTCGGTGGCGGCGAGCAGCGTCAGATCGTTGGGCCCGTCGCCGAGCCCCAGTGTCGGCGGGCGGTGGCCACGCAGCGCCTCGAAGCGCGCCAACAGCCAGCGCACCGCATGCCCCTTGTCGACCGCCCCCATCACATGCCAGAAGCGACCGCCGCGGGTGAGCTGCAGACCGTCGCTGTGGAGCGTCTCACGCAGCCGTTGCAGTTGGGTGTCATCGTCTTCCCACACCAGCGGCTCACTGCCTTCGCGCGCCATCGCCTGGCGTGCGCCTTCGGCGCTGAGCGCGGTCAGTTCGCGCACCTCCTCGAGCGTCATCTCGCCCATGCGCCGGAACCGCAGCCCCAGGCGCTCGCGCACCACGTCCAGGCGCCGGCGGATGAAATCGACATCCAGGCTCGGGGTCTTCACCACCAGCCCCTCCGGCGAGGCCGGATCGCGATCCAGGCGTGCATGTTGCCAGGCCGGCGGCAGGCCGATGACGGCGCCGTTCTCGGCGATGAAGGGGGTATGTTCGAGTGCCAGCTCCCGGCGCAGTGCCAGCAGCTCTGCGCGGGTCTTGCTGGTGGTGGGAATCACCGGCACCCCGGCCGCCGCCAGGCGTTCGAGCCAGGGCGCGGCGGGCTGCCAGTCGTAACTGTGATGATCGAGCAGCGATCCATCGAGATCGGTGAAAACCAGCAGGGGGGGCCGCTGCGGCCCGCCAGTCGCGTCACTCATCGCATCCCCCTATCCGCGTTCACGATCGGTCAACCTCGGTGACCCTACCGCTTGAAGGTAGCACGGATCGTGCCAACACCAGCGGCACGGCACCATCCGGGCTGCGGTGACGCAGAATGGGGCACTTTCGCGCCCCGCATCTCAGGACAATGCACCGCGATGGTGCGAATCAGGCTCGGCACCGCGCGTGCCGCGCCGCAATGGCGAGTACACCGGCGATGGTGGCGGCGTCACTGTCGATCGCCTCGACCGTCAGCCCCGTCTGCGCCAGCGCCAGGGTATAGCTCTGACGCAGGCTCTCGGCGCCGACCAGCAGGACCCGCTCGAGACCCGGCCGGGCCACGCGCATGGCGTGCACCTCCTCGCCGATCAGCACCCCGGAGAGAAAGCTGCCCACCTGGGCTGCGGACAGGCCGGCATAGAGATGCCGGCTGCGCCCTTCGAACAGGGCGTGCAGCACACCGCCGGCGTGGCCGGCGCGGGAGAGACCCAGCTCGAACGCGGCAGCATCGAACGCCGCGTCGTCGCGGGCAGGTTCCCCTGGGAGAGTATGGAAACGCACTGCATGGTAGAGCTCGCCGGTCATCAGTGTGGTGAAGTCGGTCAGACGCCCCTGTTCGAGGCGCGCCCACTTGCTGTGGGTGCCCGGCAGACAGCAGTCGGCGCTGTCGAAACCAGCCAGCGCCAGGGCGCCGAACGCCTGCACCTCCTCTCCCCGCATGACGTCGACATGCGTCGGCGTGACCTGCTTCACCCCCGGCACGATCCAGGTGTTGTCGAGGCCAGGCGCCGCGACCACACGGTCGGCGAGATCGGCGGCAGTCACCGGCAGCTCCAGCTGCGGTGCCTCGAACCAACCACGCTGCGAACCGACCATGCCGGCGAGATAGATCGGCACCGGCTCGCCCACCTCGCCGGCGCGCCAGTCACTCACCTGTGCGGCGCAGTAGTGCGGAAACTCCTCCCGCGCCAGTGCACGCAGGCCGGAGCTCGAACGCCGCGTATCGAGCGTGCGACCGCTGGCGGCGTCGACCAGAAAGGCGCGGAAGTTGCTGGTCCCCCAGTCGACGACGATCAGCCGCTGGCTCATGCGTCGGCCTCGCGCTCGAGCTGCTCGGCCTGATGCGCCACCTCGCGCAGCCGCTGCCACTCGGCGACCAGCGCCCGCGCGATCTCGCCCACCTCCGCGGCACGGCGCCCGGGCTTGTAGAGATTGCTGCCGAAGCCGAACCCGGCCACCCCATGGGCATGCCACTCGGCCATGTTGCTCTGCTCGATCCCACCGACCGCCAGTACCGGCAGCCCTTTGGGCAGAATGGCGCGGATATCCTTGAAGTAGGCAGTGCCCAGACGCGCCGCCGGGAACAGCTTGAGCGCCGTCGCGCCCGCCTTGGCCGCGGCCAGTGCCTCGGTCGGCGTCATGCAGCCGATCATCGGCGCCAGACCATGAGCGACCCCGGCACGGATCACCTCGGGATCGCTGTTGGGGGTAATCAGCAGTGGCGCGTCCAGGCCGGCGAGGCGCTCGGCATCCGCCGGGTCCAGTACCGTCCCGGCACCGATCACCACATCCGCCGGACAGCGTTTGCTGATGGCCGCGATACTCTCCCAGGCGCGGGGCGAATTGAGCGGAATCTCGATCAGCTTGAAACCCGCCGCGACCAGCGCATCGAAGACGCCGTCGACCTCTTCCGGCGTGATACCGCGCAGGATCGCCACCAGCGGGCGCTCGCGCAGCGCCGTCTCGAGCGCGAACTTGCGTGTCTCTTTCATCTCTCTCTCCTCGTTGCCGCCCGGTTATCACGCCGGCATTGTCCTNNGTGTAGGACAATGCCAGTTAGTATGTCGTACATAGGATTCAGCAATCCCCCCCGCGGCGCCTTCATACTTTGGTCGGCCATGCCCGACGTCCGCGCGCCCCAAGATCCGACACCAGCCGACCACCTCCAGTGAAGACGGCAGCGCCAGGCGCCATCACGCGATTCGTCTGGCGCGCTTCGACACCGAGCCCATGGCCTCATGCTGGTACTGGCTGGGGGTCATCCCCTTCTGTTCACGAAAGTGTCGATTGAAATTGGAGAGGTTGTTGTAGCCGACCTGAAAGCAGATATCGGCGATGGAGTGCCTGCCTTCGAGCAGGAGTCGGCAGGCATGGCCGATGCGGATTCGCCGTAGAAAGGCCACGAAGGTATCCCCCGTCGCCTGCTTGAAGAAGCGCGAAAAGCCCGAGGGAGACATGCCATGCTGGGCGGCCAGCGTCGACATGCGCAGCGCTTCGTGGAAGTGATCGTGGATGTAGCGCAGGACGGCGTCGACCTGCGCCGAGGAGACACTGCTGGCCCCGGGGCCATAGCCACGCCCGGAGAGTGTCCGATAATCGCTCTGCGACAGGCTGCGCAGAATCGCCAGCATGCTGAGCAGCCTGCCGGCATTGTCCTGCTCCCCCATCTTGATCAGCAATTCACTGCAGCGGGCCGCTTCCTCACCGCTGAACTCCACGCCCCGCGCCGAGTCCTCGATCAGCGGCGACAGGCAATTGAGCTCGGGACAGAGCACCATCATGTGCTCAAGCCACTCGCCCTTGAACTGCAGCACGACGTCGCGCCCTTCGATCAGCGGCCGGGCTTCATCGGGGTCGCTGAACCAGGCATGCGGAATATTGGGCCCGACCAGCACCAGATTGCCCGGCGCGAAGCGACCGATATAGTCGCCGACGAAACAGTGCCCCTGCGAATAGCGGATGAGATGCAGTTCGTATTCAGGATGATAATTCCAGCGTGCGAGCGGCGCGGGGAAGTCGTGGCAGTGCCAATAGAAGCTGAATTTCGGATCCTGGCTGATGCTTTCGAAGACAGGGGCACCCAGCGGAGCATCATTGAGCGGCGCAGCGATCATCGGTATCAGTGCCTCGGTCAGCCAATACGGTGCATGACGTCCATCGATGAATGACCCACAGCAGACAGCCGGTCATATCGCTCGACTGGCGATAGGCGCCCGCCCCATGGGCCGCTAGCGGCGCCTCTGTCGCCCCCTGCCTATCCTGAAAGGAATGGGAGCGGCAGACTTTTATACTTTGGTCACGATCGCCCGTTCAACAGCGACCGCCCACTCACCGAATCAGCCCTTCAAATCCTTTAAAAACAATAAAATAGAAGATACCACAGCAAGCCCTGCAAAAAAGTATCAGCCCCTCGAAAATTACAGCCTAGCCGCTTTTCCCGCCTAACGCGTAGCGTCACTGCCAAGCCGGTGGCGAGTCGAACCGGGCCGATAGAAGGTCGGTTCTCGCCCGTTTTCCCTACGACCTGAGAAGCGCGCCATGAAAGCCAGAGCCCTGGTGCTGGAGAAAAAACGCGAGCTGTCGCTGCGTGAGATCGAACTGCCGGATCAGCTCGGCCCCGATGACGTACGCGTACAGATACATACCGTGGGCATCTGCGGCAGCGACGTCCACTACTATACCCATGGCCGTATCGGCCCGTTCGTGGTGGATGCGCCCATGGTGCTCGGCCATGAGGCATCCGGAGTGGTCACCGCGGTCGGTAGTAACGTCCACCATCTTCAGGTCGGTGAACGGGTATGCATGGAACCCGGCATTCCCGATCCCACCTCGCGCGCCTCCAAGCTGGGCATCTACAACGTCGACCCCAGCGTACGCTTCTGGGCCACCCCGCCGGTGCACGGCTGCCTGACCCCGGAGGTCATTCATCCGGCAGCCTTCACCTTCGCCCTGCCCGACGCGGTCTCCTTCGCGGAAGGGGCGATGATCGAGCCGTTCGCCATCGGCATGCAGGCAGTGATCAAGGCGCGCATGCAGCCGGGGGACGTCTGCGTCGTCACCGGCGCCGGGCCGATCGGCCTGATGGTCGCGCTGGCGGCACTGGCGGGCGGGGCCAGCGAGGTACTGGTCTCCGATCTGGTCGAGGAGAAGCTGGCGATCGCCGGGCGCTACGCCGGCATTACCCCCGTCAACGTCTCACGCGAGTCGCTGCGTGACGCGGTCGCCGAGCGCTGCGGCCAGGACTGGGGCGCCGACGTGGTGTTCGAAGCCAGTGGCAGCCCCCGGGTCTATGACGACGTGCTGGCCTGTGCCCGACCCGCCGGCACGATCGTGCTGGTCGGCATGCCGGTGGAGCCGGTCACCTTCGATATCGTCTCGGCCCAGGCCAAGGAGCTGCGCATCGAGACGGTATTCCGCTACGCCAATGTCTATGACCGGGCGATCGACCTGATCGCCTCGGGCAAGGTCGATCTCAAGCCGCTGATCAGCGAGACCTTCGATTTCGAGCAGAGCATCGAAGCCTTCGAACGCGCCGCCAGCGCTCGACCCCAGGACGTCAAGCTGCAGATCACGCTCGATACCTGAATGACACCTAATACCAGCACGCAATCCACCAGAGGCAAACAACAATGACCCAGTTCAAGCGTCGCGACATATTGAAGGGAATGGGCGGGCTCGCCGGCCTGTCGCTGATGGGCGCCGGCGCGCTGCGCACGGCCCTTGCCCAGGGGATGGCCAGCGATGAAGCCTGGAAACAGGCCAGCGGCACCACCATCCAGTTCATCTCCGAGAACACCCCGCCGACGACGGCGATCGCCGCCAACCTGGACGCCTTCAAGGCGCTCACCGGAATCACCGTCAACATCACCGAGATGCAGCTGGGAGCGCTGGTACAGAAGGTCGCGCTGGACTTCGGCGCCGGACGCAGCGCCTACGATGTGATCTATGCCGACCCCTATCAGGTGCTGGCGCCCTATCATCGTGGTCTGGTGGATCTCAATACGTTCATCAAGGATGGCCAGCAACCGGTCGTCCCCAAGGGCATCGAGGACTTCATTCCCTCGCAGCTGACCGCCGCCGGCCGTTTCGAGAACGACGAGTCCCTGTACGCCCTGCCCTACGATTGCCCGACGATGATCTGGATCTACCGCCGCGATCTGTTCGAGAAGTACCGCGACCAGATGCAGCAGGATCTCGGCTTCGACCCGATGCCCACGGACGACACCACCTGGGAACAGTACTATCAGATCGCCGCGTGGTTCAGTGACGGCAACGCCAGCGAGGTCAAGTACGGCACCGGTCACCAGGCTCAGCAGTACGATTCGCTGATGTGCGACTTCTCCAACGTGCTGTTCGCCTACGGCGGTAGCTACTTCGCCAACGGCCAGCAGATCGGCCTTTACGGCACCGACTCGCCCGGCGCCTGCCAGTTGACCAGCGATGCCTCGCTCGAAGCAGCGCGCTTCTACCAGAAGCTGTTGAAGGTCGCCCACCCCGGCAGCACCAGCTGGGACTGGACCGGCGTTGCCAACGCCTTCCAGAACGGCGAGTTCGCGATGATGCCGGAGTGGCACGAGTTCGCCGGCTCGTTGGAGAGCTCGGATCTCAAGGGCAATATCGGCTATGCCCCGCTGCCCAAGGGCCCCGCACGCAGTGCCAATCTGTGGGGCGGCACCGGGATCGGCATCAACGCCAACGCCTCGCCCGAGAAGCAGAAGGCAGCGTGGCTGTTCCTGGTCTGGGCGACCTCGCCGCAGACCCAGTTGATGGGGCTGAAGAGCAAGGTCGGCGGCGGCACGCCGACACGTCAGTCGGTCTACGACATGCCCGAGGTCAAGGCGGCCAGCAAACCGCCCACCGACATGCCCAACATGCTCACCGCGGATACCATGCTGATCGCCTGGCAAGACGATCACATCGGCCTGCGACCCAAGATTCCCCAGTGGAACGAGGTCGACACGGTGATCTTCACCGAGCTCTCCAAGATGCTCGCAGGGCAGATGTCTCCCGAGGAAACCATGCAGAGCGCCAAGCAACGCATCGATCGCATCGTGGGGGCGTGACGCATGGCGCTGGTGACCGCAAGGCCCGCACCACGGCGGCAGAGGTTCGAGCTGGCGATGATGTCGCCAGCGCTCGTCCTGCTCGCCCTGATCACGCTGGTGCCGTTCTTCTCGATCATCTGGATGAGCTTCAACGACGTCAGCCTGATGGGCGGGCTGAGCATGACGTTTTCTGGCCTCGACAACTGGCAGCGGGTGTTCACCGACCCGGACATCCGCGCCAGCTGGCTGATCAGTCTGGTCTACTTCCTGGCCACGGTGGGCCTGGAGATGCTCATCGGCACAGTGATGGCGCTGCTGGTCTACAGCCTGAGGCGAGGCAGCAACATCATCATCTCCCTGCTGCTGATTCCGATGTTCATCGCCCCGGTGATCGTCGGTCTGCTCGGACGCTTCATGCTCGACCCCAGCCACGGCCTGTATGCCTGGATACTCAATGAAACCGGCCTGTTCGACGGCAATATCCTCGGCAGCGTCGGCTCGGCGATGGCCGCGGTGATCCTGATGGATGTGTGGGAGTGGACGCCGCTGGTGGCGCTGATCGTGCTGGCCGGGCTCACCTCGGTGCCGGAAGACACCCTGGAAGCGGCCGAGATGGACGGCGCCAATTATCGCCAGAAACTGCTCTATATCATCCTGCCGTCGATCTCCAACATCCTGCTGGTGGCCCTGCTGATCCGCGCCATGGATGCGATTCGCTTCTTCGCGATCATCTTCATCACCACCAACGGCGGGCCTGCGGACTCCACCAAGATCATTCCCATCAGGCTCTACGACATCGCTTTCCGCTTCTTCGACCTGGGCTACGCCGCCGCCGTCGGCATTACCATGCTGGTGTTCTCGATTCTGGTCGCCAATGCGTTCACGAAGCTGCTCAAACGCCGGGAGAATGCCTCATGACCCCCGCCAAGCGCTGGCTCCCCTTCACCTTGAAGATCGCCCTGCTGACGCTACTGCTGCTGTGGACGCTGGTCCCGATCCTGTGGATGGTGCTCTCTTCGTTCAAGCCCAACAGCATCATCACCGCCAATACGCCACGGCTGTTGTTCACCCCGACCCTCGAGCACTACGCGACGCTGTTCAGCGGTGGCAACAGCCTCTGGCCCTATCTGACGAACAGCCTGCTGATCGCCGGAACCTCGACGTTGATCGCCGTGGTCCTCGGCTGCATGGCCGGCTTCGGGCTGTCGCGGATCCGGATCAAGGGCAAGCAGCACCTGGCGTTCTGGATCATCAGCACGCGCATGGCGCCGATCGCCGCCGTCATCGTGCCGCTGTATCTGCTGTTTCGTTATCTCTACCTGCTGGACACCCACATCGGCCTGATCGTCGCTTATCTGAGCTTCAATCTGCCCTTCGCCATCTGGCTGATGACCGCGTTCTTCGACGACCTGCCGCCCGATCTCGAAGAGGCGGCGATGATCGACGGCGCCACCAAGTTCCAGGCATTTCGACTCGTGGTGCTGCCACTGATGACCCCGGGGCTGGTGACCACCGCCATCCTCTGTTTCATCTTCGCCTGGAACGACTACGCCTTCGCTCAGACCTTCTCCGGCCCCGGCACCCAGACCATCCCCATCGCCGCGGCGCAGTTGCTGACCCAGACCGGCATCGACTGGGGCAAGCTGCTGGCGATCGGCACCATCGTGGTCTGCCCGATGGCGATCGCCGGGCTGCTGGTCAAGCGCTGGCTGGTCAAGGGGCTGACCCTGGGCGCCGTCAAATGAGCACCATCCAAGGGGCCGCGACGGCAGAAGTCCCAGCCACTCCGACACCCCACAGGGAGAGACGCATGAATGTGATGTCGCAGTTCGATCTGAGCGGCAAGGTCGCCGTGGTCACCGGCGGCAACGGCGGGCTCGGCGAGGCGTTCGCCCAGGCGCTGGCCGAGGCCGGCGCGAAGGTCGCCATCGCCGCCCGTGGACATGAGCGCAGCCTGGAAGTGGTCAGGGCGCTGACCGATGCCGGCCACCATGCCATGGCCGTGGAGGTCGACATTACCCAACCCGAGGCGGCGGATGCGCTGCTCGACGAGGTGGAAGCCGGCCTCGGCCCGGTCGATATCTTCCTCAACAACGCCGGCGCCTGCCAGCATGCTCCGGCGCTGGAGGTCACCCCCGAGCGCTGGCGCGATATCTTCGATATCAATGTCCACGGCCTGTGGTACTGCGCCCAGGCCGCCGGCCGGAGAATGCAGTCGCGCGGTGGCGTGATCATCAACATCGGCTCGATCTCGGCGATGATCGTCAATCGCCCGCAGATGCAGCCCGCCTACAACGCCTCCAAGGCCGCCGTGCACCAATTGACCAAGTCGTTGGCCGCCGAGTGGGCGCCCTACGGCATCCGCGTCAACGCGCTGGCCCCCGGTTACGTCAAGACCGCGATGGCGCCAGTCGACGACCCACGCTTCAAGCCGCGCTGGATCGACGATGCGCCCATGCAGCGTGCTGCCACACCGGCAGAGCTCGGCCCCACTATCGTCTACATGGCCAGCAACGCCTCGAGCTTCATGACCGGCTCCATCGTCGTGGTGGATGGCGGCTACACCCTCTGGTAGCCGTCACTCGTGACGGCGCCCATGGCCATCAGGAAACCACCATGGCAACGCTACAACTCAACGACATCGTCAAGGACTTCGCCGGCACGCAGGTCATCAAGGGCGTCGACCTGGAGGTCAAGGATCGCGAGTTCGTGGTCTTCGTCGGCCCCTCGGGCTGCGGCAAGTCGACCCTGTTGCGCATGATCGCCGGGCTGGAGAGCGTCTCCAGCGGCGACATTTTGATCGACGGCCAGCGCATGAACGAGGTCGGCCCGGCCGAACGCGGCCTGGCGATGGTGTTCCAGAGCTATGCGCTCTACCCGCACATGACCGTCGAGGACAACATGGGCTTCAGCCTGCGCCTGGCCGGCGTGGACAAGGAGCAACGCCGTCAGAAAGTGCTCGAAGCGGCGCGCATCCTACAGCTCGAGAACCTGCTCGAGCGCAAGCCCAAGGCGCTCTCCGGCGGCCAACGTCAGCGCGTGGCGATCGGCCGCGCGATCGTGCGCAACCCCAGCATCTTTCTGTTCGACGAGCCGCTGTCGAACCTCGACGCCGCCCTGCGGGTGCAGATGCGCATCGAGCTGGCGCGCCTGCACGAAGAGCTCGATGCCACCATGATCTACGTCACCCACGATCAGATCGAGGCCATGACCATGGCCGACAAGATCGTGGTGCTGCAGGGCGGCATCGTCGAGCAGGTAGGCTCGCCGATGGCGCTCTATCACCATCCGCGCAACCGCTTCGTCGCCGGCTTCATCGGCTCGCCGAAGATGAACTTCACCGACGTCGAGGTACACGACGTCGCCCCCCAGGGCGTCCTGGTGCGCCTGCCCGGCGGTGGCGAATCACGTATACCGGTGGACGGCAATGGCTGCCAGGCCGGCGACATTGCCACTCTGGGCATCCGCCCTGAACACCTGGTTCTGGATGACAACGGCCCGCTGACGGGCGAGATCGTGGTCATCGAGCGTCTCGGCGGGGTCACCTCGCTCTACGTGCAGTGCTTCGGCGAAGAGTGGATTCTGGTCACCGACGGCGAGGTCTCCCACCGCGTGCGCGACAGCGTGCGTTTCGGCTTCGCCCCCACCCGCGCGCACCTGTTCGCGGAGGACGGCCTGGCCCTGCCCCACCTCGAGCGCCATCCGCTGGTCAGCGTCGAGCGCAAGGAGAACCGGGCCGCCACCAGCTGACACCCCTGGCGAAACGCCGATCCACCGCGGACCGCCTGCCGGGCAGACGGAAGACCGGGAGCGCCGTCTACACGGCGCTCCGTCACCACTCGGCGATGGAGCCATCCTCGTGCGTCCATACCGGATTGCGCCAGCGATGCCCGATCTTGGCGCGCTCCTCGACGAACGACTCGTCGATCTCCACCCCCAGCCCCGGGCCGTCGGGGATCGCACAGAAGCCGTCATGAATCGATAGCGCGGACTTGTCCACCAGGTAGTCGAGCACATCGTTGCCCTGGTTATAGTGAATGCCCATGCTCTGCTCCTGGATGAACGCATTGTGGTTGACCGCGTCCACATGCAGTGAAGCCGCCAGGGTCAGCGGCCCCAGCGGGCAGTGCGGGGCCAGGGCGACGTCGAAGCAGGAGGCCAGGGTGGCGATCTTCATGCCTTCACTGATCCCGCCGCAGTGGGAGAGATCCGGCTGCACGATATCGACCATGCCCTCGGCGAGCAGATCGCGGAACTGATAGCGGGTGTGCAGACGTTCACCGGTGGCGAGCGGATAGCCCAGGCCGCCGGCGATATGCTTGAGGCTGGGCAGGTGCTCGGGCAGCACCGGCTCTTCGACGAACATCGGGTGATAGGGCTCGAGTTCGCGCAGCAGCGCCTTGGCCATGGGCCGATGGACACGCCCGTGGAAGTCGATGCCGATGCCCACATCGGGGCCGACGGCATCGCGCGCCTCGGCCACCCGGGCCACCGCCTCATCAACCTTGGCATGCGAATCGACGATCGCCATCTCGGCGGTGCCGTTCATCTTGAACGCGGTGAAACCCTTCTCGACCAGCGCCTTGGCGCCAGCGCCGACATCACTCGGCTTGTCACCACCGGTCCAGGCGTACATGCGCATGCGATCGCGCACCTTGCCGCCGAGCAGTTGATGCACGGGCACGCCGAGATCGCGCCCCTTCAGATCCCACAGCGCCTGGTCGATACCGGCGATGGCGCTCATCAGGATCGGGCCGCCGCGGTAGAACCCGGCACGGTACAGGGTGTTCCACAGGTGCTCGATACGGTGCGGGTCCTGACCGACCAGGTAGTCGGCAAGTTCGTGGACCGCCGCCTCGACGGTCGCGGCACGCCCCTCGACCACCGGCTCACCCCAGCCGTAGCAGCCTTCGTCGGTTTCGATCTTGAGAAACAGCCAGCGCGGCGGCACCTGCCAGGTCTTCAAACGGGTAATCTTCACGGCTCACCTATTCGCCAAGTCTGTGTAATGAGATATGCATGCGCAATGAGAGTTGTGCGCACGGAGTCTTGCGCCATGGGCAGTCACTGCAGCGGCACCGAGGCACTCGGCACCACAGATACACGTGTGCGGCTGCCCCACGAGCGTCAAGAGGACGCCTGCGGCAGGCCGATCACGCGGGGATGTTGCACCAGCTCCTCCATGCCGAGATCGCGGCCGGTTCGCTCGAGCACCGCCCGCGCCGCCTCGACGGCCTCTTCGGGCTGACGCAGGCGGATCGCTTCCAGCACGCGGGCGTGGCGCGCCATGCTGTCGTCGAGCTCGTCGGCACTGTGATTGGAGCGGGCGACGATCATGGCAATGGCGGGCTTGAGCACGTGCGAAATCTGCGCCCAGATGAGATTGTGCGACGCGGCGAACACCGCCTCGTGGAAGGCGACATCGTAGTCGTCGTGACTCATCCCCTGCCAGCACAGATCCGGCGCCTCCAGCGCGGCCAGCATGCCCGCGTGGGCGCTTTCGATCGCCAGCAGATCGGCGGCGGTCGCATGGGTCGCTGCCAATCCGGCGACGAACGGCTCCACCGCCACGCGAAAGGCGAAGACCTCACGCTGCAGTTCGGGGTTGGGCCGCGCATAGCGCGCCATCCAGGCACTCACCTGAGGATCGAGCAGATGCCAGGCGGCCAGCTCACGCACCCGCGTACCCTGCCCCGAGATACGCGTGACTAGACCGGCATTCACCAGTTTCTGCAGCGCGCTGCGCACGGTGCTGCGGCTGACCCCGAAGCGCGTGCAGAGATCGACTTCGCGCGGAATCATCTCGCCGCTGGCGTACTCACCGCCGAAGATCGACGCCGCCAGCGCGTCGGCGATATCGGCACGGGGCTCTTGAGCCGCGGCGGCTACGGCGGTTTGCGCGTCTGTCGGCATGGATGTTCAACTCACTGGAGACTATGTCCGACATAGCCTCAGACATGCCACGGGATAATGCTCTTAGACCATGGTCATGAACAAGACCAAAGTTGTAGGAAGGGACGACTGAAACGACGGCGGGCAACACCGTCGACGAGTGACCGCCAAACGAAAACGCCCCTCGAAGGAGGGGCGTCGTAAAGCGTATCGCTTGAGCTCAGCGATAGACCGGCAACCGGCCGCAGACGGCTTCGACCTGGCCCTTGACCGCGTTCTCGACCTCGCTCGAGTCGCCCTGCTGCATGGCGTCGAGGATATCGCAGATCCAGCCGGCGAGATCGCTGCACTCGCGCTCCCCGAAGCCTCGGGTGGTCACCGCCGGAGTACCGATACGCAGGCCAGAGGTGACGAACGGGCTCTGCGGATCGTTCGGTACGGCATTCTTGTTGACGGTGATGTGCGCACGCCCCAGCGCCGCATCCGCGTCCTTGCCGGTCAGGCCCTGCTTGACCAGCGAGAGCAGGAACAGATGGTCTTCGGTGCCACCGGAGACGACTTCATAGCCGCGCTCGATGAACACGCCGGCCATCGCCTGGGCGTTCTTGACCACCTGCTGCTGGTAGCTCTTGAACTCGGGGTCCATGGCTTCCTTGAAGCAGACGGCCTTGGCCGCGATGACGTGCATCAGCGGGCCACCCTGGCCGCCGGGGAAGACCGCAGCCTGCAGCTTCTTCTCGATCTCGGCATCGTTCTCGGCGGAGAGGATCAGGCCGCCGCGCGGGCCACGCAGGGTCTTGTGCGTGGTGGTGGTGACCACGTGGGCATGGGCCAGCGGGCTCGGGTAGACACCAGCGGCGACCAGGCCGGCGACGTGCGCCATGTCGACCAGCAGGTAGGCACCCACGCTGTCGGCGATCTCGCGGAACTTGGCCCAGTCGATGATCTGGGAGTAGGCCGAGAAGCCGGCGATGATCATCTTCGGCTGATGTTCCTTGGCCAGCTTGGCGACTTCGTCGTAATCGATCCGGCCGCTCTCATCGATACCGTACTGCACGGCGTTGTAGTGCTTGCCGGAGAAGCTCGGCTTGGCGCCATGGGTGAGGTGGCCGCCGGCGTCGAGGCTCATGCCGAGAATGGTGTCGCCCGGCTTGACCAGCGCCTGGAATACGGCGCCGTTGGCCTGGGAGCCGGAGTGCGGCTGGACGTTGGCGTAGCTGGCGCCGAACAGCTCCTTGGCATAGTCGATCGCCATCTGCTCGATCACGTCGACATGCTCGCAGCCACCGTAGTAACGCTTGCCGGGATAGCCTTCCGCGTACTTGTTGGTCAGCTGCGCGCCCTGGGCCTGCATCACGCGCGGGCTGGCGTAGTTCTCGGAAGCGATCAGTTCGATGTGTGCTTCCTGACGCGCGACCTCCTGCTGCATCGCTTTCCACAGGGCGTCGTCGAATCCGGCAATCTGCATGTCTCGCGTGAACATCGGCGGGTATCCTCGGCTCGGGGAGGGGACGATCGGAACCGCGCCCGGCGGACTCCGATCATGAAAACGTGGCGCGATGATACCCCAGCGCCGGCGGCCTTTCCTATGAAAGTCCGTCATGCGCGCGCGCATAATTTCTCACCTTGGCTTTAGCCTGGGTAAAACGTCACCGGATACGACATCCGCTGTCGGCCTACCGTCTTCTCCAGGTGAAGCACGGCCCTCTGGCACGCTGGAGTTTGCCTACACCATGCGCGCCCGGCGCCGCCCTGGTGCCAGCGCGTGTCGCACATCGCGGGTGGCCGCTGACGACGCGCTGCGCCGCCAGCGGAACGCTCGGCCGGCACCGCGCCTCAGGGGGTCAACGAGATCCAGACGGTCTTGAGGTCGGAGTACTCCTCCAGCGAGTGGTGGGACTTGTCACGGCCGTTGCCCGACTGCTTGACGCCACCGAAGGGGACGGTCTGGTCCATGCCGGCCCAGTTGTTGACGTAGACCTGCCCCGACTGCAGTCGCCGCGAGACCCGCATGATGCGGTCGATATCCTGGCTCCAGACCCCCGCCGCCAGGCCGTAGTCGCTGTCGTTGGCCAGCGCGACCGCCTCCTCCTCGGTGTCGAAGCCGAAGACCGACAGCACCGGACCGAAGATCTCCTCACGGCCGATCGCCATGCTCGGCGTGACGCCGTCGAAGATCGTCGGCGGGATGAACAGCCCCGGCCCCTCCGACGCACTCCCGCCGCTGCGCAGGGTGGCCCCCTCGTCGATGCCGCGGCGGATGTAGTCGAGCACGCGCTGATACTGGGTGCGATCGACCATGGCGCCCATGAAGCTCGCCGGATCGAGCGGGTCGCCGGGCTGCATGTGCTCGGCCGCCGCCAGCAGCTTGTCGACGAAGGTCTCGCGGATGCGGTTGTCGACCAGCAGCCGGGAGGCGGCAATGCACACCTCGCCCTGGTTGTGGAAGATCGCCTCGGCGGCGTGGCGAGCCACCGCGTCGAGATCCTTGCAGTCGGCGAAGACCAGATTGGGGCTCTTGCCGCCGCACTCGAGATAGACGCGCTTGAGATTGGATTGACCGGCGTACTGCATCAGCTGCTTGCCCACCGCGGTGGAGCCGGTGAAGGCGAGACAGTCGACCCCCATCGACAGCGCCAGCGCCTTGCCCACGGTGTGGCCGAAACCGGGGAGAACCTGGAAGACCCCGGCGGGCAGTCCGGCCTCGCGTGCCAACGCCGCCAGACGCAGCGCGGAGAGTGGCGACTTCTCCGAGGGCTTGAGGATCACGCTGTTGCCGGCGGCCAAGGCCGGCGCGATCTTCCACGCGGTCATCATCAGCGGGAAGTTCCACGGCACGATCGAGGCGACGACACCTAGCGGCTCGCGCAGCACCAGCCCCAGCGCATCGTCGCCGGTGGGGGCGACTTCGCCGTAGAGCTTGTCGATCGACTCGGCATGATGGCGCAGACAGGCAATGGCGCCCCCCATGTCCCCTAGAGAGCTGCCGATCGGCTTGCCCATGTCGAGGGTATCGAGCAGCGCCAGCTCCTGCTTGTGCGTCTGCATCAGCTCGGCGAAGCGCAGCAGCACCGCCTTGCGCGCCCCGGGCGAGCGCCGCGACCACTCCCCCTCGTCGAAGGCACGCCGCGCCCGGGCCACTGCTTTCTCGGCGTCGGCGGCATCGCAGCTGGCGACCTCGGCGAGGGTGTCGCCGGTGGCCGGATTGATGCTGGCGAAGGTCTCGCCGCTCTGCGCGTCGACGAAGGCATCGTCGATGAAGGCGCGGGTCTCGATCCTCAGCTCGCTGGCCAGACGCTGCCAGTCGGCATGGGTCATTGCATCGCTCAGTGCATTGCTCATCGCTCGTCTCTCTCGATCAGGTCATCGCTCAGGGTTATCACCCAGGTCTCTCACTCGTATTTCGTATCGACAGGCCCCCACTTCTCCGGGGGATTCAGTGCACGACGTCTCTGCGCCGAGCATACGCCGCTCGGCATCTCGCCGCGGCGCGCCCGCCGGCACGCCTCTCCCCGTCTCTCTGGCGCTCAACCCTCGCCCAGCAGTCCCAGGCTCTGCACCGGCGCCTGCCGGCGTACCCCGCGCGACAGCAGATGGCCGATCACGCCGATGATCAGCGCGCCGCCGAACGGCAGCAACAGCCACAGCCATAGATGCAGCCGCGGGGCGAGATCGAGCCAGCCGGCGTAGACACCCAGTGCAGCGCCCTCGGCCAGCAGCGCCGCCATCAGCCCGCTGGTGAAGCCGAGCAGCGCGAACTCCACCCCCTGAACCCGCGAGAGAAGACGCTGTCCGGCGCCGAACACCCGCAACAAGCCGCTCTCATGTGCGCGCAGGGACTGGCTGGCGGTGAGCGCGGCATAGAGCACGCTGATCCCGGCGAGCAGGACGAAGCCCAGCACCAGTTCCACCGCGCGGGTGACCTGGGCCAGCAGCTCGCGCACCCGCGCGAGAATGGCATCCACATTGAGCAGCGAGACGCCGGGATAGGCCGCGACCAGCCGCCCCAGCACGTCGCCGTGGGCGGCGGCATCCAGGTGGAAGGCGGTGATATAGCTGTGCCCGTAGCGTTCGAGTACGCCGGGCGGAAAGATCACGAAGAAGTTGGGGCGGAAGCTGTCCCAGTCGAGATCGCGCAGGCTGGTGATCTCGCCGGTGACACTGTCGCTGCCGATGGTGAAGGTCAGGCGGTCGCCCAGCCCCACGCCGAGCCGTTCGGCGAGGCCACGCTCGACGGAGATCGGCACGCTGCCTGCGGCCACCGGGGTGTCGGCGTCGAACCAGCGCCCAGCGACCAACCGATTGCTCTCGGGCAGCGCCGCGCGCCAGGTCAAGTTGAGCTCGCGCTTGAGCGCGTTGTCGTCGCGATGCGCCTCGGGCACCGCTTCGCGCGCGGGGCGGCCGTCGATGGCAGTCAGGCGCCCGCGCACCATCGGGTAGAGCGCGCTGCGGGTATCGGCGACCTGATCGAGGATGGCGCTGAAGCCCTCGCGTTCGCCGGGCTGGATATTGATCGCGAAGTAGTTGGGCGTATCTGCCGGTAACTGGGTCTGCCAGGCGCTCAGCAGATCGCCGCGGACCAGGGTGATGATCGCCATTGCCGCGAAGGTGACAGCGAACGCCAGCAACTGGCCGAGGCTTGCCTGACGCCGCCGCGCCAGCTGGCTCGCCCCCAGGCGCAGGGCGCGGCTGAGATCGCCCCCGCGCGTGCCAAGGTTAGCGGCCAGGCGCAGCACCAGCGCCAGCAGCAGCCAGCCCAGCCCCCATAGCACGACCAGCGCGAGGAGCCCGCCCACCAGCAGCGCCGCGGCGAGCCCGAGATCGCCGGAGTAGAGCCATAGCAGCGCGCCGAACACCAGACTGGCCACCGCGACCACCAGCCACGCCGAGGCGGGCAGCGGATCGAGCTCGCGGCGCAGCACCTTGAGCGCACTGACCCGCTGTAGGCGCAGCAGTGTCGGCCCGGCGAACCCCACCAGCACCGCCAGTGCGGTCAACACGCCCAGCAGCAGCGGTAGCATGCCCGGGGCCGGCAGCGTCAGCGGCAGAAAGCGCGCCAGCAGTGCCAACAGCACCGCCTGGCCTGCCAGGCCCAGCAGCGCGCCGACCACCGAGGCCGCCAGCGCCAGCCAGGTCAACTGCCAGGCGAACAGCTGCGCCAGCTGGCGCTGGCTGGCACCGAAGCAGCGCAGCAGCGCGGCGGTATCCAGGTGGCGGTCGACATAGCGTCGGGTGGCCATGGCCACCGCTACCCCGGCGAGCAGCACCGCCGCCAGCCCGGAAAGACTCAGGTACTTCTGCGCCCGGGTCAGGGCACTGCCGAGCTGTGGCCGATCGTCACGCACGTCCTCGATCTCCACGCCCTGCTGACGCAGCCGCGTGAGTAGATCGCCCACCGCCGCCACCGCCGCTGGCGGGCCCTTGGCCAGCAGTTCGTACTCGATCCGCGAGCCCGGGCGGACCAGCCCGGTGGCATCGAGATCGGCCAGACGCATCATCAGCCGCGGGCTCAGGCTGGCGAACCCCGCCGACTGATCCGGCTCGCGGTCGATCAACCCGGACACCGTCAGCTCACGCTGGCCCACCTGTACCTGCTCGCCGATCGCCACGCCGAGCAACTGAGCGAGTCGCGGCGCGATCCATACGCTGCCCGGCGCCGGCCCCGCGGCGCGCTCGACGATACCCTCACCGAGATCGACGCGCAGCTTGCCGTAGAGCGGATAGGCAGCGTCGACCACCTTGAGACTGGCCAGTTGAAAGGCGTCGCCGCGGCTGACCATGGAGACGGTGTCGACCTGGTCGGAGAGCGTCAGCCCTGCCCCACGCAGCGTCGTGCGCAGGTCATCAGCGAAAGGGTCGCTCTGTTCGAGCTTGATGTCGCCGCCCATCAGCTGCCCGGCCTGGCGGGTCAGGCCGCGATCCAGGCGGTCGAGAAAGAAGCCGATCATGGTCGTGGTGGCCACGGCCAGTACCAGGGCGACGAACAGCGCGCGAACATCGCCAGCACGCAGATCGCGCCGAAGTCCCTTGAGCGACAGTCCCAGCAGCGAGCCGGCAGCGCTCATGCCAGGACCTCGTCACGCTCGAGGGCCACCAGACGGCCGCCGTCGAGACGCAGGCAGCGCTGGCAGCGACGCGCCAGATGGGGGTCATGGGTGACCAGCACCAGCGTGGTACCGGCCTCGCGGTTGAGCGCGAACAGCGACTCGATGATCGCACTCCCGGTATCGCGGTCGAGATTCCCGGTGGGCTCGTCGGCGAATACCAGCTCGGGCTGGGTGACGAAGGCGCGCGCCACGGCGACCCGCTGCTGCTCGCCACCGGAGAGCTGCTTGGGCAGATGATGGAGACGCTCGCCGAGCCCGACCCGCCCCAGCCAGTCGCGGGCCCGCGACTCCAGCCCGCGGCCGGGGGTCAGCTCCAGCGGCAGCATCACGTTCTCCAGCGCGGTCAGGGTGGGCAGAAGCTGGAAGTTCTGGAACACGAAGCCCACACGACCGGCACGCAGGGCGGCGCGGCCATCCTCGTCGAGCGCCGGCAGTGCGGTACCGAACAGCTCGAGTTCACCATGGCTGGGGGTGTCCAGACCCGCCAGCAGCGCCAGCAGGGTCGATTTACCCGCCCCGGAACTCCCCAGGATGGCCACGCTCTCGCCGGGCATGACGCACAGGTCGAGATGGTCGAGGATGGTCAACTGGCGGTCGCCACTGGCGACCTGCTTGCCGAGGCCGCGGGCCTCGAGCGTCGGGGTCGCGGATGCCGGGGCGGCGTGCGTCTCGCGGGTGTCGGACATGGAACGGGATTTCCTGTGTAGTGGCGCGTCCTGCTGGGCGGTAACGGCGTGCCGCGGCGTGGCCGCCGATGCCCTCCACTCTGGCACGCTTCCCCCGAGCCGGCCAGGTGCACCCGCCGACCCTGGAATGCCTTGCCCCTCTCTTCACAGCGCTTGCCGACATCCGGGTTGTGATGCCTGGTGCCATCGTGATCATGACGCTTGCCGGAGTCGTGGTTGCAACGGCAACATGGCGATCTCGATCGCTCCCTCACCGCTCGACGCCTGGCCCGCGCCATGGCGCCCGGATCGTGAGGCCGCTTATCGTCGTTTTGCCGAGCTCGTGGTCGGGTAAAATCCGCTGTCGCCGATTCTCCCAAGGAGTGAGACATGTTGCCTGGTTTCTGGATGCCCGGTTCGACACGGGCGTGGCTGCGCGCGCTCATGCAGCGCGCACTGGGCCTACTGCTGGCGCTGACCATGGCGCTGACACTACTGCCCGGCGCCGCGCAGGCGCATACGCTGCTGGTGATGGGCGACAGTCTCAGCGCGGCCTATGGCATCGACCCGCAGGCAGGCTGGGTCAACCTGCTCGAACGCAAGTTGGGCAAGGGCTATCCGGTCGTCAACGCCAGTATCTCCGGTGAGACCACCTCCGGCGGCGCGGCGCGGCTGCCCGATCTGCTCACCCAGCATCGCCCGGATATCGTCCTGATCGAACTCGGCGGCAACGACGGCCTGCGCGGCCTCTCGCCCCAGCAGATGAAGGTCAATCTGGCCAAGATGATCGAGCGCAGCCGGGCCGAGGGCGCCCGCGTGCTGCTGCTGGGCATCGAGGTGCCGCCCAACTACGGGCCCGCCTATACCAACGCCTTCCGCAACGTCTTCACCCAGCTCGCCGACGAATATGGGCTACCGCTGGTGCCATTCCTGCTCGAAGGCGTCGATCTCGACAACATGCTGCAGGCGGATGGCATCCATCCCACGGCCGAGGCCCAACCGATCATCCTGGCCAATGTCTGGACCAAGCTCGAGCCGATGCTCACGGAAGACGCCGATAGCCAGCGTTGAGCGCAGTCTGTCGCCTGGCGCGCCGCCAGCGGCGTGCTAGCCTAGCCAGTCAGTCAGTGGCTTCGAGCATGCCGACACCTTGTCAGTCACACGCGATCCAAGCCCGAGGAGGCACCGGGCGCCCCAACGAGAGGCCAACAAGATGCAGATGGAAGGCGATACGGCGCTGGTCGCAGCCTATGAATTGAACGGCAACGGCGGCGGCTCGCTGCTCAGCGTGCGGCAGCTGCGCGAGGCCTGGCAGTCGCCGGAACGGCCACTATGGATGCATCTCGACTTTCGCCATGCCGATGTGGGCACCTATCTCGAGGAGATCGCCGGGCTCGACGAAGCGGCGATCGAGGCGCTGCTCGAGGAGGACACCCGCCCCCGGGTCGCCAAGTTCCGCTACGGTGCCGTGAGTACGCTGCGCGGGATCAACCTCAACCCCGGCGCCGCCCCGGAGGATCTGATCTCGCTGCGCATCTGGATCTCCGCCAACCGCCTGATCACGCTGCGCCGGCGTCCGCTGAAATCGGTCAGCGAGGTACGTGATCGCATCGATCGCGGCGAGGGCGCGCTGTCGGTGCCCGACCTGCTCGCCTGGCTGACGGAGACCCTGGTCGACAACGTCGGTGACGTGGCCCACCAGCTCGACGACCGCCTGGGCAAGCTGGAAGAGGATCAACTGAGCGACAGCGAGGTCGATCCCGACGACCTGTCGCAACTGCGCCGATCGCTGATCACCCTGCGCCGTTTCATGGGACCGCAGCGCGACTGCCTCGAACAGATCGCCCACGGCTCGGACAGCTTCGATGAGGATACCCGGGTCTCGATACGCGAAAGCGCCAACCAGCTATCGCGCTACGTCGAGGACTTCCACGCCATGCAGGAGCGCGCGCTGATCCTGCAGGAGCAGCTGCTCAACGAGCACAACGAGCGGCTCAACCAGCGCATGTACATGCTGGCGATCGTCACCACGGTGTTCCTGCCGCTGAGCTTTTTGACTGGCCTGCTGGGGATCAACGTCGGCGGTATCCCCGGCGCCAACAGCCACTACGGCTTTGCGGTCTTCGTCGCGATCACCGCCGTGGTCGGTGGTGGTGTGATGTGGCTGCTCAAGCGCAAGCACTGGTGGTAGGCCGACCGCGCCAGNNGCTGGCGCGGTCGGTGTGTCCCAGATCGCGCTGCGGGTCGAGCCGATCGCGAACCCGGCGCTTGAGCTCCTTGATCTCAGGGAAGCCACCGTCGCGCTTGCGCTCCCAGAGTGTCTGCTCATCGTAGAGCACTTCGAAGTGGCCGCCGTGGCTGGGGGCCAGCGCCACCTGTTCGAGATCTTCGCCGAAGGTCTGCAACAGCTCCTGGGCGTACCAGCCGGCACGTAGCAGCCACTGGCATTGGGTACAATAATGAATGCGGATGCGGGCCATGCGACTCTCCTCGGCGACGGTTGCACTGGCGCGCATGATGCGCGGATCGCCGCGCCGGACTCAAGTCACCTGGCCAGCGAGCCGCCGCCTGGACAGGCAAGCTGGCCCCACCCTATCACCCAACCGGAAACAAGGACGTTTTCCATGACGGCAAGAGATTCAAGCACTCGCGGTGGCGACAACGACAGCCTCACCCGCCTCTTCGAAAGCGTCACCGGCGATGACGACAGCCGCATGTGTCGCGATATCTCCGATGCCGCCTGCCGTGAACAGCCGGGCAACTTCTTCCGCCATCTGGTGGCAGCGCTGGGCAACAAGCTCGCCGACGAGCTCTCCAACGCGCGCCTGATTCTGCCCTGGCTGATGGGAGCGATCGGCGCGCCGGTGTGGATGGTCGGCCTGCTGGTGCCGATCCGCGAGGCCGGAGCCCTGCTGCCGCAACTGCTGATCGCGGGCTATATCCGCCTGCGCGAGATTCGCAAATGGGTGTGGGTGGCCGGCGGCGTGGCCCAGGCCGTGGGCGCGGTGCTGCTCGGACTGCTGGCACTGTTCGGCCACGGCAGCTGGGGTGGCGCGCTGGTGCTGATCGCACTGACCGGGCTCTCGCTGGGGCGTGGGCTCTCCTCGGTGGCGACCAAGGATGTGATGGGCAAGACCATCGCCAAGCAGCGTCGCGGCACACTGATGGGCTGGAGCGCCAGCGCTGCCGGCGCACTGACGCTGCTCGTGGGTATCGGGCTGATGCTGATGGGCGACCGCCCCGGCACCTGGGCGCTGGCAGTGCTGCTGTTCGCCGCCGCCCTGGGCTGGGCGCTCAACGCCCTGTGCGCGGCGGCGATCCGCGAGGCGCCCGGGGCCACCGAAGGCGGTGCCAACGCCTGGGACAGCGTCAAGCAGGGGGTCTCGCTGCTGCGCCGCGACCGCCGCTTCCTGCATTTCAACCTGTCCCGTGCCCTGCTGCTGTCGAGCGCCCTGGCGCTGCCCTACCTGGCCTTGCTGGGCCAGCAGAACAGCGGCACCGACCTGGCCAGCCTGGGCATCCTGGTACTCACCTCAGGGGTCGCCGGCATGATCGGCGGGCCGATCTGGGGCCGCCTGGCCGATCGCTCCAGCCGGCGCGTGATGCGCAACGCTGCCATCGGCGCCGCGCTGTGCTGTGTCGCCGGCGCCGCCTGCGTGCTGCTGCCGGAGGCCGCACGCACCAGCGTGTGGCCCTATGCCGTGGTGTACGGGCTGCTGATGATCGCCCATGCGGGTATTCGCCTGGGGCGCAAGACCTATGTGGTGGACCTCTCCGACAGTGACACCCGGGCGCTCTACGTCGCCTTCTCCAATACCTTCACCGGGGTGCTGATGCTGATCGTCGGCCTGCTGCTCGGGGTGCTCGCCCAGTGGCTCGGCAGTGCCCCGCTGCTGCTGCTGCTTGCCCTGCTGGCACTGGCCGCCGCCGGCAGCGCTCATGCGCTGGCCGAAGTCGAGGCGTGAAGCGCCGTGACGCGCCCGCGCCGGCCGATGTCAAAGCGTTGTAATCCAACGGCGCCATGGCATCATGACCGCTTGTATCGTCCCTACAAACCGTCGCATGTCCAGCCTGGAGACAAGGATGGCCAGTAACCCCAAACGTCCCCCCATGATCAGCCCGGCCCTGCTCGAGCGCATCGTCAACGCCTCGGACGATGGGATCGTCGTCGCCGAGCAGGAGGGTGACGAGAATATCCTGATCTACGTCAACGAGGGCTTCGAGCGCCTCACCGGCTACAGCATCGACGAGATTCTCTATCGCGACTGCCGTTTCCTGCAGAATGGCGACCGCGACCAGCCCGCGATCGACCGCGTGCGCACGGCGCTTCGCGAGGGCCGCCCGTGCCGCGAGGTGCTGCGCAACTACCGCAAGGACGGCTCCCAGTTCTGGAACGAGCTGTCGATCACGCCGGTCTACGACGAGGAGGATCAGCTGACCTACTTCGTGGGGGTGCAGAAGGACGTGACCGGGCTGGTCGAGGCGCTGCAGGAGCTGGAAGCGCTCAAGGCCGAGCGCGATCCGGCCTGAGCCGAGGCGGTCCTGCGGCGCGATCCCGGCCGACTATCTTGACCCACTGCAGCGATAGGTTTTTTCAAACGGCCAAAGGCTTGTCTTGCGGCGCATTCGGGGATATATAGCCCTCGAGCATCATCAAGATGCCGTCACATCGGAGGGTCAAACGATGAGCCGTGAAGATTACGCCGAGGATCAGGAGCTTTACGACGCCGTCAACGACGAGCAATTCGAGCGTCCCCGCAGCAGCAAGGCCGATACCCTGAAGGCACGCCGCCAGGTCGAGGCGCTGCTGGAAGAGCGCCGCCTGAAACGCGCGATCGAGGACGACTGGTACGCTGATTTCGACGACGAAGAAGAGGAAGAGTGAGCGCATCACTCATCCTCGGAGCCGTAACGACGGGCGCCCAGGCGTCCGTTCGCGTTATCGACCAGCGGTCGCAATCGCGCCGCTAGTCATATACCCTGCTCTGTCCGTGTCGCCACCCCGCAGGCCGGTGCCGCCGGTTGCGCACCCAGACGCGCGTGACCCCGCGATGCCCACCGACCCGGGGCTGCCAGCGACCATGACCCGATCTCATTGACCGCGATACTCAACCGAACCGGATTCCCATGGCGCAATACGTTTTCACCATGAACCGGGTGGGCAAGGTCGTCCCCCCGAAACGCGAGATCCTCAAGGATATCTCGCTCTCCTTCTTCCCCGGTGCCAAGATCGGCGTACTCGGCCTCAACGGCGCCGGCAAGTCGACGCTGCTGCGCATCATGGCCGGCGTCGATACCGAGTACAACGGCGAAGCGCGGCCGATGCCGGGCATCAATATCGGCTACCTGCCGCAGGAGCCCGAGCTCGACGACACCAAGAGCGTGCGCGAGACGGTCGAAGAGGCGCTGGGCGAGGTCAAGGCTGCGCAGGAGAAGCTGGAGGGCGTCTACGCCGCCTACGCCGAGCCGGATGCCGACTTCGATGCCCTGGCCGCCGAGCAGGCACGCCTGGAGAACATCATCGAGGCCGCCGATGCGCACAACATCGAGCGCAAGCTCGAGGTCGCCGCCGAGGCGCTGCGTCTGCCGCCCTGGGATGCCCGCGTAGGTCATCTCTCCGGGGGGGAACGCCGCCGCGTGGCACTGTGCCGGCTGCTGCTGTCGAGCCCGGACATGCTGCTGCTCGACGAGCCGACCAACCACCTCGACGCCGAATCGGTGGCGTGGCTGGAGCGTTTCCTCCACGACTACCCCGGTACCGTGGTGGCGATCACCCACGACCGCTACTTCCTCGATAACGTCGCCGGCTGGATTCTCGAACTCGACCGTGGCCACGGCATCCCGTTCGAGGGCAACTACTCCCAGTGGCTCGAGTCCAAGGAGAAGCGGCTCGAGCAGGAGGCCAAGGCCGAGGCGGGTCGCCAGCGCGCGATCAAGCAGGAGCTGGAGTGGGTACGGCAGAACCCCAAAGGGCGTCAGGCCAAGAGCAAGGCGCGTCTCAACCGTTTCGACGAACTGCAGTCCGGCGACTACCAGAAGCGCAACGAGACCAACGAGATCTACATTCCGCCCGGTCCGCGCCTGGGCGACAAGGTCATCGAGTTCCACGACGTCGCCAAGCGCTTCGACGACAAGCTGCTGTTCGACAACCTGTCGTTCCAGATCCCGGCGGGGGCGATCGTGGGAATCGTCGGCGGCAACGGTGCCGGCAAGTCGACCCTGTTCAAGTTGATCTCCGGTAAGGAGCAGCCGGACAGCGGCGAGGTGGTGGTGGGCGAGACCGTCGATATCGCCTATGTCGAGCAGCTGCGCGACCACTTCGACAACACCCAGACCGTGTGGCAGGCCGTCTCCGATGGGCATGACATGCTCAGCATCAACGGCTATGAAGTCTCGTCGCGGGCCTACGTGGGGCGCTTCAACTTCAAGGGCACCGACCAGCAGAAGCGGCTCAGCGAGCTCTCCGGCGGTGAGCGCGGTCGCCTGCAGCTGGCGCAGACGCTCAAGCAGGGTGCCAACCTGCTGCTGCTCGACGAACCCTCCAACGATCTCGATATCGAGACCCTGCGAGCCCTCGAGGAAGCATTGCTAGCCTTCCCCGGCTGTGCCTTGGTGATCTCCCACGACCGTTGGTTCCTCGACCGTATCGCCACCCACATCCTCGCCTACGAGGGCGACTCCAGCGTGGTGTTCTTCGAGGGCAACTACACCGACTACGAGGCCGACCATCAGAAGCGGGTCGGCAGCGATACGCCCAAGCGCATGAAGTACAAGCGCATCGACGCCTGATGCGCGCATCGCCCGCCCGAACGGGGCGGGCGAATTCGCACTCCCTCAGCAACGCAAACGCCCGCNNGGCGGGCGTTTGCGTCTGCGCGTGTCGTGTCGTCGGGTTGGCGTCTAGCGGCCTCGGCCGCGAATCAGCGACACCACGAACAGAATCAGGAAAATGACGAATAGCACCTTGGCAATCGTCGCCGCGATCCCGGCGACCCCGCCGAAGCCGAGAACGCCGGCAATGATGGCGACGATGAGAAAAATCACGGCATAACTGAGCATGGCTTTACTTCCTGTGCTGGCCTGATAAGTGCCGCGCGGCAGCATGCCCCGCGACGCCCTGCCCCTCGCAATCCTTGAGGGTGCCTTAAGCCTTGTTGGTGAAGCGCTTTTCGTCAAGGTGGGAGGGGTATCGGTTTGCAACCAGCTTCCTAGGCACCGCCTGAAAGGTAGTGCGCTCGCCCATGCGGCGTTAAACATCGGCTCACTGAACAACGTTCAGAACGTCCGCAGGACGGCCCGAAGGGCTCGTCGACCTTTCAGACCGCACCTAGTAGACCGAGGGTTCCCCCGGTGGGCGCGTCTTGAAACGTCGATGCAGCCACAGGTACTGCTCCGGATGACGCCGGATCGCCTGCTCGATGAAGGCGTTGACCAGAGTCGCATCGGCGATTTCATCGTCGCTGGGAAAGTTCTCGAATGCCGGCAGGTACTCCAGGGTGTAGGTGCGGTCATCGGGATTGCGGTGGAATATGAACGGCATCACCGGGGCGCCGGTCATGCGCGCAATCTTGGCGGTGAGCTTGAGCGTCGCCGCCTCGACCCCGAAGAAGGGCGCGAACACACTGGCATCACGGCCGAAGTCCTGGTCCGGCGAGTACCACACCACGTGGCCCGACTTGATCCGGCGCACCACGCCGCGCAGATCGTGGCGATCGATCGCGGCGCCGAAGATATCTCGCCGCGCCCGAGTCATGAAGTTCTCGAATACCGGGTTGTCATGGGGGCGATAGACCACGTCCGCGGGAAAGAACAGCGAGTGCAGCGCCCCGCCCAGATCGAGGGTCGAGAAGTGGATACCGATCACCAGTACCCCCTTGCCCTGGGCGCGCGCCCGTTCCATGTGCTCGATGCCACGGAAGGCGATGCGCTGGCGCAGGTGTTCGGGATTGCGACACCAGCCGGTGGCAGTCTCGAGGATGCCGATACCATTGGCCACGAAGGTGCGCTTGACCATCTCCTCGCGCTTGTCGCTGTCCCACTCGGGGAAACAGAGCGCCAGATTGGTATCGGTGATGTGCCGGCGCCGCTTGGCCAGGCGCCAGCTCAACAGACCAATGCCACGACCCACGGCCAGCTTGAGACGCCACGGCAGGAAGGCGCTCGCCTTCATCAGCGCGATGGCGAGCCAGGTCCCCCAATAGCGGGGATGGGCATGATTGGCGGGATAGACTTTCTTGGCCATAACGCTTCCAGATTCACAGTGATAACGGACGGCGCGCTGGCCGCCCAGGCCAAAGGCCGTCGCTCAGCTCGCCTGCGCCGCAGCTGTCGCCGGCAGATAGACGCGCGGCACCCGTGGCAGGACCCCGGTGAGCAGGGTGTAGGCGATGGTATCGCAGTGCCCAGCTACCTCGTCGACATCGAGCCCTCGCCCCCACAGCACCACCTCGCTGCCGACGTCGGCAGCGGCAACCTCGGTGATGTCGACGGTGAGCATGTCCATCGACACCCGCCCGGCGATGGGGCAGCGCTGGCCGTTCACCAGCACCGGGGTACCATCGCGGGCGTGGCGATCGTAGCCGTCGCCATAGCCGGCGGCGACCACGCCGATCCGGCTGCGTCGGCGGGTACGAAAGCGCCCGCCATAGCCCACCACCTCGCCCGCCTCCAGGGTACGCACGGCGATCAGGCGCGAGCGCAGCGTCATCACCGGCTCGAGGTTCACCTGCGCCGGCAGTGCTCCCTCCAGCGGATTGCTGCCGTAGAGCATGACCCCCGGCCGGTTCCAGGCACCATGCGCCCGCGGATGCTGCAGCGTGGCCGGTGAGTTGGCCAGACACAGCGGCGCACCCAGCGCCTCGCCCAGGGCCCGGACCTGGGCGTGCTGGTTCTGGAAGGCGCTGTCGTCGGCGAGATCGGCACTGGAGAAGTGGCTGATCAGATGCAGGTCGGTGACCCGCTCAGGGGCCTGGCGCAGGCGCGCCCAGTGGCGACGAAGCTCGTCCGCCGAGAACCCCAGGCGATGCATGCCGGCATCGAACTTGAGCCATACCGGTAACGGCCGGCGCGGCCGATAGGCCAGCACCGCTTCCAGCTGCCACTCGCTGTGCACCACCTGCCACAGCGAGAGCGCCTCGACCGTGGTCAGCTCGGCCGCTTCGAAGATGCCCTCGAGTAGCAGGATCGGGGTCTCGATGCCACCGTCACGCAGCGCCACCGCCTCCTCGATCGTCGCCACCGCAAAGGCAGGCGCCAACCCGGTCAGCGCACGGGCGCAGGCGAGCGCGCCGTGACCATAGGCATCCGCCTTGAGCACCGCCATCGACCGACTCTGTGGGGCCAGGGCGCTCGCCGCCCGATAGTTGCGACAGAGCGCCGCGAGATCGATCTCGGCGCGCAGGGGTCTTGCCATGGTGGCTTCGTCCTTCTCCCAAAAGGTGATACGACACCGGCAGCGTACGGCCGGCAACCGCCATGGTAGCGCGTTTGGCACCAACGCGGGACGCCGGCGGCATAAACACAAACGCCGCTAACGAGTAGCGGCGTCGGCGGCGTAATCGCTGAGATCAGGGCGCCGGCGGTGTCGGCCGGGCACCGATATCGTCGGTCGGCGAGCCGGTACTCGGCGTATCGGCCAGCTTGAGCGAGACCCGCTTGCTGTCGCGCAGCCACTGGTTGGTACCGCGGATCACATCGAGGCTCAACACCCCGGCCTGCTGACGCAGCTGGAGCAGATCGGTGACGTAGGTGTAGCGCGCATCGGCGTAGTTGGAGATCGACTCATACAGCGACTGCTCGGCGTTGAGTACGTCGACGATATTGCGCGTACCCACGTCGTAACCGGCACGGGTGGCTTCCAGTGCGCTGCGGCTGGATACGATCGCTTCGCGCTGGGCATCGACCGACTCGACGTCGTTCACCACCTGCGTGAACAACGAGCGCACCTGCTGGGTGGTGTAGCGGCGCTGATCCTCGAAGTCGTACTGGGTCGACTCCAGCGAGTAGGTGTTCTGTCTTACCGAGGCGCTGGTCGAGCCGCCGGAGTAGATCGGCAGCTTCGCCTGCACGCCCACCTCGACGTTCTCGTTGTGCCCACGCAGAGCATCGATGTCGTTGTCCGAATAAGCGTAATCGGCATAGGCGTTCAGCGTCGGCAGATGGCCGGCGCGGGCGATGTCCACGCTCGACTTGGCGACGTCGACCCCAGCCTCGGCGTAGCGGATCGACGGGCTGCTGGTCATCGCCAGGTTGACCCAGTCGTCGCGGGTAGCGGGCTTGGGCGAGGCGATGGGCAGATCGTCGGCGAGGCCGTCGATGCTGTCGTACTGCTTGCCGGTCAGGCGCTCCAGCGCTTCGAAGCTCACCTGCAGGTCGCTGCGTGCGGAGATCAACTGGGCACGCGCCGAGTCGTAGGCAGCCTTGGCCTCATTGACGTCGGTGATCGCCACCAGGCCGACGTTGAACTGCTCCTTGGCCTGCTCCAGCTGGCGCCCGATCGCCTTGGACTGTGCTTCGCGCGAGTCGAGCACCTCCTTGGCGCGCAGAATCTCGAAGTAGGCACTGGAGACATCATAGAGCAGCTGCTGCTGGTCGATCTCGAGCTGCAGCGCCTGCTGCCCCACCTGCTTCTTGCTCTGCTGGTACTGGTACCAGTTGGAGGCATCGAACAGCACCTGGGTCACGTTGACCCCGAGGCTGCTGCCGTTGTAGTCCTGGCCCGAGGTAGAGCCACCCGCCGCCGCGCCACCACCCGCACCGCCGGCGGCATGCTGGCTCTCGAGCGAGTCGCTGCGGTAGAGACTGCCGGTGGCGCTGATCTGCGGCAGCAGATCGCCCCGCTGCACGTCCTGCCCCGCTTCCGTGCTGCGGAAGGTGGAGCGCGAAGCGTTCAGGCTCGACGAGTTGGCCAGGGCATCCTGGGTGATGGTGAGCAGATCGGCCGCCTGTACCGACGGTGCGAACGAAGCGGCCAGCAGCAGCGGCAGCGCATGGCGCAGGGATAAACGGGATGACGACGGAGCAGAGGGCGACATCGAGACGGTTCCTATCGTTGAGCGCTGGCGGGAATCGGGGAACGGCGGCGGGCGACTGGGCCCGGCACCACGCCCCAAGACGGCCCAGACACCCGGTATTGACTGGTGCGAGCCGGTTGCCACTGCACGGCGCGGGCGCGCCGGCGTCAGCAATCGTTCTGACGAACGACGAGGCGCCGGTCATCCTGCCGGCGCCTCGTCGCGAGGTTTACATACAATGCCGCATGTATGCATGGGGATCAAGCGTTCGACCGGAGATGACGCGCTTTTGCGCGTTTCTCCCCGGCCGGCGCATCACTCGAAGATGGAGTCCATCGACAATCCCTGCTTCTCGAGCATCCGGCGCAGTTTCTTCAGCGCCTCGACCTGGATCTGACGCACTCGCTCGCGGGTCAGCCCGATCTCCTCGCCGACCTCTTCGAGGGTCGCCGCTTCGTGCCCGCGCAGCCCGAAGCGACGCACCACGACCTCGCGCTGCTTGTCGCTGAGCTCGGCGAGCCACTCATCGACGTGCGCCTTGACGTCGTCATCGACCAGATTGGACTCCGGACCCACTTCGTTCTCGTCGGCCAGGGTATCGATCAGCGGCTTGTCGCTCTCGCCGCCCATCGGGTAGTCGACCGAAGAGACACGCTCGTTGAGCCCCAGCATCTTCTTGACCGTGGCCACCGGCTTGTCGAGGAACTCCGCGATCTCCTCGGCAGTGGCCTCGTGGTCGAGCTTCTGCGTCAGCTCGCGCGCGGCGCGCAGGTAGATGTTGAGCTCCTTGACCACGTGAATGGGCAGACGGATGGTGCGCGTCTGGTTCATCAGCGCACGCTCGATGGTCTGGCGAATCCACCAGGTCGCGTAGGTCGAGAAGCGGAAACCACGCTCCGGATCGAACTTCTCCACCGCTCGGATCAGACCGAGATTGCCCTCCTCGATCAGATCGAGCAGCGACAGTCCGCGGTTGAGATAGCGTCTGGCGATCTTCACCACCAGGCGCAGGTTGGATTCGATCATGCGCTGACGACCAGCCGGATCACCCTTCTGCGCCAGGCGCCCGAAGTGCACTTCCTCTTCCGGTGTCAGCAGCGGCGAGAACCCGATCTCATTGAGATAGATCTGGGTCGCATCGAGACTATGGTGGTAGTTGTTCTCCTCGCGACTGAGCGCCTTCTCGAACGCGCTTTCGTCGTCCTTGCCATCCGTGTCATCGGTATCGGCCTGCTGGCCGGCACCGTCGAGCTCAACATCCTGAATATCCCGTTCAAGCATGCTCATGTCACTACCCCCAATCTGGGCTTCCTGAGTACCTTCGCCATGGGGTCTAGCCGCCCCAGGCGACCGCGCAATCCTTGCTCTACTTTTACGTCCTTGATTACGACTTCTGCTTACTGCGTTATTGCTCGAGCGGGCCACGCTGCTGCCGGCCGGCCCGGCGGTGCGTCGCCGCCGCCGACCGCGCCCCGGCAAGGGGCGGTCAGTCTGGCGGCGGTGACCGAAGAGTCTTCCAGCTTGGCAACGTTGGCCGTTGCAGCGATATGTCGCGCTGACGCCCGTTCAGCGTTTGGGTAGGTATTTAAGCGGGTCTTGAGGCTGGCCGTTGACGCGAATCTCGAAATGTAGCTCGACCTGGTCAGCATCCGTCTGCCCCATGGTGGCTATCGTTTCTCCGGCCTTGACGACATCGTTCTCTTTCACGCGCAACGTGTCGTTATGTGCGTAGGCACTCAAGAAGCGGTCGTTGTGCTTGAGGATGATGAGATTGCCATATCCCCTCACGCCATCGCCGGCATACACCACAATCCCTGGCCCGGCTGCCTTAACAGGTTGCCCCTTTTGACCGGCAATATCAATGCCGGGGGTGATACTGGAATCATCATCGAAACGGCCGACCAGACGGCCCTCGGCGGGCCACTGCCAGGCCACATTCTCGACCGGCTTGTAGGTCCGATCCGAACGGTCCGGCGCCCCGCTGGGCTCACCCGCCACCTCGGTACCGGCATCGTTGCCGGCCGCCGTGCGGGTATCCTTCCGCTGCATGGAAGCAGAAGAAGATGACGAAGCCGTGTCAGCCGCAGCCGACCCCGTCGCGGACTGACGCGCCGGCGTCGCGGCGGAGCCAGAGTCTGAGCCAGAATCACCCTGCGACGCGCGGCTCTGGCCAGCATTGGCGGCAACGCTTTGGCCGGCGCTGGCGGCGCGCTGATCGATCACCGGGCCCGGTGCCGAGGCCGAACCGCTCGCCCCGGCCTGCTGTCCAGCGCTAGCGCCACCGCCCGCCGGCAGCAGCCAGGAGGGGTTGTCGCCGGCACCAGCGGCACTCGCCTGCGCCTTGCCGCCCAGAGGCGTGGCGGTGGCCGCGCCTTGGGAAGAGGCCAGACTCTGGCCCTGGCTGGCATCGACGCTGGCATTCGGCTTCAGCCGTAACTGCTGGCCGGGCTGCAGTCGGTAAGGGGGCGAGATGCCGTTCATCTGGGCCAGATCGCGGAAGTCGACCCGGTTCTGCCAGGCGATACCGTAGATGGTATCGCCGGCCTTGACGGTATAGGTGGAACTCGGCTGGCTGTTGCGACTGACCGACAGATCCTGGACCTGGGGGCGTCCACTCGAAGTAGTACAGCCCACGACCCCGACGGCAACCGCCGGCAGCAGTCCCAGAAGTAGCGCGATGCGACGCTTGTTCATGAAGAAAGTCCCTTTTTTCCTGACGGTGCGTGCGGGTCGGAAGGTTTGCGCTCTCCCAAGCACATTACCACCACCACACCCAGCACGATCAATGCCGACGCCGCGAGCCACTGCGAGGGCTCACCGGTCACCGCGGTGAAATCGGCGGGCATCAGGTAGCGGTAGCTCAGCGCGACCTGCTGGCCGTCGGCGGCGAGGCGGTAGCTCATCATCTGGCGCCACGGCCACAGCTGTGGCAGCGAGCCGAGAATGAAGCCGACGATGGTCATCATGGTCATGCCGTGATAGTGGCGCAGCAACCAGGAGAGCAGGCGCGAGAAGGTCAGCAGCCCGACCAGGCAGCCGGCACCGAAGATACCTATCAGCCCCAGATCGAAGCTCTTCACCCCGCTCATCACGGTGCCGTAGAGCCCCATCACCAGCAGCAGGAAGCTGCCGGAGACCCCGGGAAGCAGCATCGCGCTGATGGCGATCGCACCGGCGCAGAACAGCGTGAAGTTGCCCGCCTGGCTCATGTCCGGCAGCAGCTGCGGCAGATAAACGGCGACCACCAGCCCCATCAGCAGCGGCAGTAGATAACGCCAGTGCCAGGCGCCGGCCTGGCGCATCACCACCCAGGCCGAGGCCAGCACCAGGCCGAAGAAGAAGGCATTGAGCAGCAGCGCATGGTGTGCCATCAGCCAGGTGACCAGATGCGCAATGGTCACCAGACTGATCCCGATACCCAACACCAGCGGCAGCAGGAAGCGCAGGTTGAGATAGCCGATCAGCGCGCCCAGACCACCCTCGCGCCAGACGCCCAGGGCGCCCGGCCCGAAGCGCCGGATGGTCTCGATCAGCTCTTCGTAGATGCCCACGATCAGCGCGATGGTGCCACCCGACACCCCGGGCACCGCGTCCGCGGCACCCATCCCCATTCCTTTCAAGACCGTCGTCACGCTGCGTTTCAACGGATGACTCCTTCCAGCAGTGGCACGAAACGCACCTCCTCGAGACGTTGATGATCGAACGCCTGGCCGCGACGGCGTACCCGTGTCAGCCATTGACGCCCATCGCTATCCGCCAGCGGCGCGATCAGCACGCCGCCATCCTTCAGTTGTTCGAGCAGCGCCTGCGGCAATTGGCTGGCGCAGGCGGTGAGTAGAATGGCATCGAACGGCGCCGCCTGCGGCCAGCCCAGCCCGCCATCGGCATGGCGCAGACGCACATTGCCCGCGCCGAGCCGCGCCAGGCGCTGGCGCGCCCGATTCTGCAATGCAGCGATGCGCTCGACGCTCCACACCCGTGCCACCAGCCGCGCCAGAATCAGCGTCTGGTAGCCCGAACCGGTACCGATCTCGAGCACCCGCTCGGGTGCGGCCTGCACGATCAGTTCGCTCATCCGCGCCACCACCCAGGGCTGCGACAGGGTCTGCCCCAGCCCCAGCGGCAGCGAGGTGTCCTCGTAGGCGCGGTGGGCCAGCGCTTCGTCGAGAAACAGGTGGCGCGGCGCCTCGGCCAGCGCCTCCAGCACCCGCGGCTGACGAATGCCGGCGGCCATCAGACGTTCGACCATGCGATTGCGGGTTCGTTGCGACGTCATGCCCACGCCGCTGAGTTCTTCAGGCGTGTGACAGTCCATCCAGCCAGCCCTGTACATCGTCCAGCGTCGAGTGACGCGTGAGATCGGTCTGCAGCGGAGTGATCGAGACGAAGCCACCCTCGATCGCGGCGAAATCGGTATCGGGGCCGTCGTCGGCATTCTCCGAGACCGCCGCGATCCAGTAGCGATCACGCCCGCGCGGATCCTTCATGTGGATCGGGTTGGACGCCGGTCCACGATAGCCAAGGCGCGTGACGCGAAAGCCGCGGATCTCTTCCCACGGCAGATCCGGCACGTTGACGTTGAGCAGGCTGCGCGGCGGCAGTGACAGTGACTCCGCGCCGCCGATCAGGCTCGCCGCGATGCGCCCCGCAGTGTCGAAGTGGCGCTGGCCGCAGAGCGAAATGGCGATCGCCGGCATCCCCAGGTTGCGCCCCTCCATGGCGGCAGCGACGGTGCCCGAGTAGAGCACGTCGTCGCCCAGGTTGGCGCCGTGGTTGATCCCCGAGATGACCAGATCGGGCTTCTCCTCCCACACGCCGTTGACCCCTAGATAGACACAGTCCGCGGGGGTGCCGTCGACGCTGTAGAAGCCGCCGTCGAGCGCTTCGAGCGCCAGCGGTCGCGTCAGCGTCAGCGAGTTGCTGGCGCCGCTGCGGTCGCGATCCGGCGCCACCACGCGCAGCCGCGCATGCCCGCCGAGCGCCTCATAGAGCGCCTTGAGCCCCGGCGCGTGCACGCCATCGTCATTGGATAGCAACAGTCTACGCATCTCGCTCACTCCTCTCGGATCGGGCTTGTCGGATTCGACTCGTCGGGTTCGCCATGCAGCGCCTCAGACGAGGGTCGGATGACGCATCAACTCGCGCAGCACGGCGGTGGCAAAGGCCCCCCGCGGCAGGCTGAACTCGAGCCAGGCCGCGCGCTCCGCCTCGGCCGCGCTCCAGCTCGCCGCCGCCGGCAGTATCCGCAGCGCGCGCCGCTCATGCCGCGCGCCGGCCGCCGCCAGGCCATCGCGCAGCGCAGCGCACGCCGCCGCCTCGCGCTGCTCGAGCAAGGCCACCTCGCCACGACTGTGCGGCTCGCCCTGCCCCCATAGCGGGCCGGTGGGGTGCAGATCGCCGGCCACCGCACGCGCCTCGAGTTCGGGCTCGGCTGCCTCGGCCAGAAAGCGGCTGGCGCTGCCTTCCAGGTTGAGCACATCGCCGGCCAGCGGCCGGCACCAGCTGCCGTCGGCCACCCGCGCCGCCAGCACCTGATTGAAAAGATAGCTGCGCGCGGTGGAGAGCAGCAGCCCCTGCGGGTCCTCACGCTTGCGCCAGCCGCGGGCGAACAGCGCCAGGGCGCGCTGCAGATTGCGCCCTTCCGGGCCGAAGCGCTGGGGGCCAAAGTAGTTGGGCACACCCTGGGCGACCAGCCGCTCCCAGCGCTGGCGCACGTCGTCCGAACTCGCCGCCGGCCCACTCACGCGCAGGCGGAAACGGTTGGCGCGATGTACGCCGCGCTTGAGCTTGCGCGGATGGCGCACCGCACGCAGCACATGGATACCGCGCTCGGCCAGTGGCGCCTCCCAACCCGGAGCCAGGGTGCGCCCCGGCAGCGCCAGCGACATCCACTGCCGGGTCACCGCGTCGCGATCCTTGAGCCCGCTGAAGCCGACGTCCCGCACCGCGATCTGGGCCTGCCGGGCCAGGCTGCGGGCAGCATCGGGCGTGGTCACGCCACGCTTCTCGATCCACACCCAGAGATGCTCGCCCTCCCCTTCCGGCGTGAAGTCGAGCACCTCCTCGACCTGAAACGCCTCGGCGCTGTCACGATAGCTGCCCTCGACGCTCGGCGCCGTCTCGACATGGGCCCAGCCTGGCGGCCAGACCGGCACGGCAGGGCTCACGTCGACGCAGCCAGCAGCAGTACCACCGCTTCTGCCGCGATGCCCTCGCCGCGGCCGGTGAACCCCAGACGCTCGGTGGTGGTCGCCTTGACGTTGACGCTATCCGCCGCGGTCTCCAGGTCGGCGGCGATCGCCGCGCGCATGGGCTCGATCCAGGGCGCCATCTTCGGTGCCTGGGCGAGGATGGTGGCATCGAGATTGCCCACCCGGTAGCCACGCGCGCGGATCAGTGCCACCACCTGGCGCAGCAGCTCGCGGCTGTCGGCGCCCGCCCAGGCCGGATCGGTATCCGGAAAATGGTGGCCGATATCGCCCAGGGCGCAGGCACCCAGCAGTGCATCGCTGATCGCGTGCAGCAGCACGTCGCCGTCGGAGTGGGCGACAAAGCCGTGGTCGAAGGGAATGCGTACCCCGCCGATCATCAGATGATCGCCCTCGCCGAAGCGGTGCACGTCGAACCCGTGGCCAATTCTGAGCGTCATGCCTCGACTCCCTGTGATGCGCTGTCGGTCTCGCTCTGCAGCGAAAGAATGCGCGCCGCCAGGATCAGATCCTCCGGGCGCGTGATCTTGAGATTGTCGCGGCCGCCGGGCACCAGCAGCGGCGACAGCCCCATGGCCTCGATCGCCGAGGCCTCGTCGGTGACCGCGGTGCCGGTGGCCAAAGCCGCATCCAGCGCCTGGCGCAGCAGGTCGTAGCGAAACGCCTGGGGCGTCAGCGCGTGCCACAGGCCATCGCGGGGCTCGGTGTGGCTGACCCGGCCGCGGGCGTCGGCGCGCTTCATGGTGTCCGCCACCGGTGCGGCGAGCAATGCCCCGATGGCTTCATGCTCCAGCGCTTGGGAGAGCGCGGCGAGATCCTCCCGCCGTACACACGGGCGTGCGGCGTCGTGGACCAGCACCCAGTCATCGTCGGCGGCCTTGCCGGCGAGGGTCGAGAGCGCGCGGCGCACGCTGTCGACGCGCTCGCTGCCGCCCTCGACACGCTGCCACTCGCTGAAGGGCACGTCATCTGGATCGAAGTAGGCATCATCGGGATCGAGACACAGGCGCAGTGCCGCCTCGGGGAAGGCCTGATGCAGCCGCGCCAGCGTGCGCGCGAGCACGCTGCGTCCGTGTAGCGGCAGATACTGCTTGGGTCGGTCGGCCTGCATGCGACTGCCGCGACCGGCGGCGGGAACGATCAACCACAGCGTCATGGCGTGATCACCCCCGTCTCGGCGGCCGGGCCATGGCTGCCGTCGACGTTGGGCACCCAGAAGAACTGCTCGTCCTTGCGCACCATGCCGATATCGCTGCGGGCACGCTCCTCGATCGCGTCGAGACCGGTCTTGAGGTCGACCACCTCGGCCGCCAGACGGTCGTTGCGCGCCTTCAGGGTCTGGGTCGTGCCATCGAGGACATCGGCACGCGCCTGGATATCATTGAACTCGCGAATCCCGCCTTCACCGAACCAGAGCCGGTACTGCAACAGTCCGAGCATGACGACCAAGACCAGGATGACCCATTTCCACATCGCAAACGCTTCCCGCTCGACCAAGGTGACATGAACGCAGGGAGACAGCCCGCCAAGGGCGTCACCGGCGCGGCGGCCATTATGCCATCATCGCTCCAGGCGGCCCACCTCGCGCATCGTTGCCGATACGCGAGGTGGGCCGGAAGACTGAGGTGGACCGGGAGACTAGAGCACCGCTTAAGCAGTACGCGTGGAAGGGTGCGTCAGGCCGAGCCGAAGAAGCGCTCGCGCTCCTCGAGGCCGATCTGGCCCGAGTGCAGCGGGAAATGACCGTGCACCCGATCGCTGAAGAAGTGGCGCAGGGTACGCTCGATGGTGGGAAAGGCGAGTTCGCCCCAGGGAATCTCGCTCTCCTCGAACAGCGCCACCTCGAGGCTCTCGGGCCCGGCGGCGTAGCCACCGTCGAGCTCGCCGCGGAAGATCATGTAGACCTGATCGATGTGCGGCAGACTGATCAGCGTGTAAAGTGAGGGCGCATCGACCACCGCGCTCGCCTCCTCGCGGGTCTCGCGCAGCGCGGCCTGCTCGACCGTCTCGCCGTTCTCCATGAAACCGGCCGGCAGGGTCCAGAAACCTTTACGCGGGGCGATCGCGCGGCGACACAGCAGCACCCGCGAGCCCGAGACCGGCAGCGTACCGGCTACGATGCGGGGATTCTGATAATGGATGGTGCCGCAGGCGTCGCACTGAAAGCGCGGGCGATCGTCCCCCTCGGGGATCGCGAAACGCACCGGGTTGCCACACTGACTGCAGTAATTCATCGACGCCTCGCAATGCATTCATCGAGCCCTGCCCATGCCCGTTCAGCGCGACTCGACGCTGCGCTGACCCGGAGCAGGCCCTGTAGGATCAGCACCGCATGTTAGAGACACTTCGCGAGCGCCTGCAAGCGCACCGACCCCGCCAGCTCGACGCGGCCTTCCCCCAGGCCGCCGTACTGCTGCCGCTGGTGGACCGCCGCGAGCCGACGCTGCTGTTCACCCAGCGTACCGATCATCTCTCCTCCCACGCCGGCCAGGTCGCCTTTCCCGGCGGTAAGCGCGAGCCCGAGGATCGCGACCTGCTGGCCACGGCGCTGCGCGAGAGCCAGGAGGAGATCGCCCTGGCGCCGGCCGAGGTGGAGATCGTCGGCCGCCTAGGAGACCTGCTCTCGCTGCACGGTCTGCGGGTCACACCGTATGTCGGTATCATCCCCCCGGATCTGACGCTGACCCCGGAACCCGGCGAGATCGCGGCGATCTTCGAGGTACCCTTGGCGCATTTCCTCGACGACCGGCGCACTCATACCGACGTCATCCCGGTCGACGACCGCGAGTGGTACGTGCCGAGCTACGAGGTCGATGGGCGCATCATCTGGGGACTCTCGGCGATGATGCTGGTGGAGCTGCTGACGGTGGGCTTCGCCAGCCCGGTCTCGCTAGAACAGCCGCCAGCGGGCGGTGAGCTGCGCTATCATCCGCAGCGCGGGCGCCGCACCACCCGCTGAGCGCTGGCCCACGCCGCCCCGGCAGCCATCTCCCGTTGCGCTGTCGCAGGCACGGGTTCCCAGCCACGCGTTACCCGCCATCGGAGGCCCCGAGATGTCCCAAACCCAGACTCACCACGCCTACTGGGACGAGCAGCAGCTGACCCCGCTGATCGACGCTCTGGTCGCGCGCGGCTGGTACGCCGGGGAGACGTTTCTGGACGTCGGTCTGTGCCAGGACCTGCACGCCGAACTCACCCGGCTCGAGGCGCGTCAGCAGCTCCAGGAAGCCGCCATCGGCCGCGGTGACGAACGCACCCTGCGCCGCGACATCCGCGGTGACGCCATTCACTGGCTCGATCGCGAGAGTCTCGCCCAGCGCCGCTATCTGGCGCTGATGGCAGAACTGCAGCAGCAGATCAATATCGCCCTCTATCTGGGGCTGTTCGAGTTCGAGGCGCACTTCGCCCAGTACCCGCCCGGCGCCTTCTATCGCAAGCACTACGACAGCTTTCGTGGACGCGCCAACCGAATCGTCTCCACCGTGCTCTATCTCAATCCCGACTGGCCCAGCGATGGCGGCGGCGAGATGGCGCTCTACGACGAGCACGACAGCGAGCGCGAAGTCGCTCGGGTGGTCCCCCGCGCCGGCACCTTCGTCTGTTTCCTCTCCGACCGCATACCCCACGAGGTGCTGCCGACCCGCCTGCCACGCACCAGCATCGCCGGCTGGTTCCGGCGAAACGCCTCGCTCGGCGGGCGGGTCGACCCGGCGCGCTGATCTTTCGCTCAGCCCTCAGGATGCGGAGCTGGCGTCCTCAGCGCCGCGTTGCGGTCTCCGCGTCAGCCGATCCCGCCGCCGACCCGGCGGTTTCCGCCTCCGGTCTCGCCGTTTCCACCTCAGGCACGGCTGTTTCCACTTCAGGTACTGCGGTCTCCACCTCAGGTACCACCTGGGACAGGTCCTCATGCTGCTCGTGTTCGGTCGCCCCCTGCACCAGCGCCGCGGTCACCGCAAGCTCGGCCCCCACCACCGATTGCGGCGGATTGGAGGTGAACGGTGCCACCGGCGCCGGCGCCGGGCGACGGCTGCGCCGCCACACGAAGAACACGACCAGACAACTCCCCAGACCGAGCAGCGCGACGAACAGCCCGGCATCGCCGACATGCGTCATCAGCGGCGTGATCAGCGGCGGGCTGAGGGTGGCACCGAGAGCGTTGATCAGCAGCAGCCCCTGGCTCATGCGCACCAGCGCGCCGGCCGGGGCGCGGTCGGCGGCGTGGCTCACCGCCACCGGATAGAGTGCGAATACCCCGCCCCCGAGCAGAAACAGCGCCGCCGCCAGCAGCCACGGTAGCGACGGCAGCAGCAGCATACCCAGACACAGCGCGGTCATCGCCACTCCGATCAGGATCAGCACGATCTGACGGTCGTGGCGATCCGACCAGCGTCCGATGGGGTACTGCAGCAACATGCCGCCGAGAATCAGTACTGCCATCATCTGGCCGATCTTCTGCACATCGAAGCCGCTGCGCTGCAGATAGAGCGGCAGCAGGCTGTAGATCGCCGAGATCGCCAGCCCCGAGCCGAAACACCCCATCACGCCGGTGGGCGTGACCGTGATCAGACGCCACGGCGAGAGCGGCTCGGCGTGCTCGATCAGCGGCGATACCCGCGGGATCATGCCCAACGGCAACACCGACAGCGACGCCAGGATGGCAATGATCATGAACGGCTGGCTGGCGCCGGCGCTGTCAGCCACGCCGAGCAGCAGCTGGCCGATCACCCCGGCGCCGTAGAGCGAGATCATGTAGAGCGCCAGCAGGCGCCCGCGCACGCGGGTATCCGCCGCCGTCAGCAGCCAGCTCTCGATCACCAGATAGACGCCCAGGGTGGCCCAGCCACCGATCATGCGCAGGGTGAACCACAGCCCCGCATTGAGCCACAGCCCCTGCAGCAGCACGGTCACCGCCACCAGCGACGCAAAGCAGGCGTAAGCACGAATATGACCGATGCGCAGCAGCAGGCGGTCGTTGAACAGCGCCCCGATCGCCAGGCCGATGTAGTAGGCCGCCGACACCCAGCCGATGGTGGTCACCGACTCGCCGGCGGCGTCCAGGCGCAGGGTGATCAGCGAGGCGAGAAAGCCGTTGCCGATACCCAGAATGAACAGACCCAGAAGCGGCGCCAGCGCCATGGAGAGCAACTGCGGAGACATCGACCAAACCACCTCGCAACCGGTTCCGGTCCGGTGGCGTGGGGTACGCCACCGGCGACAGAAGAAGCCTAGGAAGAAAAAGCCTTGGAAAGCGCGCCTACGGGCAGTGCCCGGGCGAGCGCACTATACGCCGCACCCGGCAGCCGAAAAAGCCGAATAGCGGTGAAAAATCCACGTATGGCGGGAGCTCGCCGACATGTTGGCGCTGGCATTAGCCAGGATTATCCTCCCCCCTCACCAAGCGAACGTCGGCGCACGTCGAGAAGAATCTGCGTATACTACTCTGTTAGCGCGCTAGCTAGATCGATCTCCTCCTCGGTGCTGTCTGAAAAGTCGACGAGCGAAGGCAAAATCGGCGACAACGGACCGGGCTGACGCTCCCGTCTACGGGGTGTCAATGCGCCTGTTACTCGCTCCGCTCACCCTCCGGGCCGTCCTGCGGACGTTCTGAACGTTGCTCAGTGAGCCGATGGTCAACGCCGCATGGGCGAGCGCAGGACTTTTCAGACAGTGCCTAGCCTCGACCGCCAAGGACACCATGCCCACCGCCGACACTCCCGCCTCATCCTCAGCCGACCCGTCACGCATCGATCGCCCCACTGCCGATGATGACCACCCGGAGACGGACGCCGCGGTCTACCGTCAGCCCGGGTTCGCCGCCTTTCTGGTCTCGCGCCTGGCGGCGGTGTTCGCGATGCAGATCCAGGCCATCGTGGTGGCGTGGCAGGTCTACGACATCACCCGCGACCCGCTGACACTGGGCTATGTCGGCCTGGCCCAGTTCCTGCCCATGGTGGTCCTGCTGCTGCCGGCGGGCGATGTGGTCGACCGCTTCGACCGCAAGCGCATCCTGCAGCTCAGCTGGCTGGCCCAGGGGGTGTGCAGCGCCTGTCTGATCGCGCTCTCGCTGCAGCGCCCGGAGAGCGCGCTGCCCTTCTACGCGGTGCTGGTGCTGTTCGGCGCAGCGCGGGCCTTCACCGGCCCCACCCTGCAGAGCCTGCTGCCGCAGATCGTGCCCCGGGCGCAACTGGGCAAGGCGATCGCACTCAACTCCTCGATCATGAAGATCGGGGTGATCGGCGGCCCGCTGCTCGGCGGGCTGCTCTATACCTTCGGCGCGGCGCTCACCTACAGCGTGGTGCTGGCGTGTTTCGTGATCGCCCAGCTCGGCCTGTTCGGGGTGCCGGTGCGCTATGCCACCGAACGCCAGCCGCGGGATGACACCGCCTGGCAGCGCTTTACCGCCGGCATCCGCTATATCCGCAGCAAGCCGGTGATCCTCGGGGTGATCTCGCTGGATCTGTTCGCGGTGCTGTTCGGCGGCATCGTGGCACTGCTGCCGGTCTACGCCCACGAGATCCTGCACGTCGGCCCCGAGGGGCTGGGCGCCCTGCGCAGTGCCATCGCCATCGGCGCCCTGCTGATGGGACTCTATCTGGGGGTGCGCGCCATCAACCGCCATGCGGGGCTGACGATGTTCGCGGCGGTGGCGGTGTTCGGCCTGGCCAACCTGGTGTTCGCACTGTCGCACTGGTTCTGGCTCTCGTTCGGCGCCCTGCTGATCGCCGGCGCCGCCGACATGATCAGCGTCTACGTACGCCTGACGCTGCTGCAGCTGGCCACCCCGGACGAGATGCGCGGCCGGGTCAATGCGGTCAACATGCTGTTCATCGGCGCCTCCAACGAGCTGGGAGAGTTCGAATCCGGGGTCACCGCGGCCTGGTTCGGCACCGTGCCGGCGGCGGTGATCGGCGCTGTCGGTACCCTGGGGATCGTCGGGCTGTGGATGTGGGCCTTCCCGGTGCTGCGTCGCGCCGACCGGCTCGATGATGTCGAGGAGTCCAAGGTCGAGCCCTCGCCCACCGCACCGGCCAAGCGCGGCTGACTCGGCGGGCGCTCGCTGGCGCCCTCTCATGCCGTGGCACCATGCGCGGCTCATCCTGCGTAGCAGAAGAACCATTCTTGTCCCGCCTCGGGTCGAGCACGGAAGCTAGGCGCGAACCCGGCGAGGCCGCCCTTGAGGACTAGACGGCCCGCCGATGTCGTGTCGACCCTCTACGCAGGCACCGCCCCATGAACCGCCCCGCAGTCTCCCTCTCTCCCGGTGGCGGCAGCGCCATCGATGCCTCGTCGCTGCCGCCGAGCGACGCTTCACGCTTCACCGATCGCGGCGTCGAGGCCAGTGTGATCCACTGGCAGCACTTCCAGGTCACCTACGACTACCCGGTGGCCTTCACCCGCGAACTGCTCTCCCCCGACAATCCGCTCCTGGCGGAGGTGGTTGCACGCCGGGAGCCGGAACAGCGCCACCGCTGCCTGGTCTATGTGGATGCCGGCGTGGCCGCCGCCTGGCCGGATCTGGCCAGGCGTCTGGCGCGCTACTTCGAGGCCCACGCCGCACGCATGACGCTGATCGCCCCACCGATCACGGTGGCCGCGGGGGAAGCGATCAAGGCGAGTCTGGCGACGGTGGAGAGCCGGCTGGACGAGCTGCGCCAGCACGCTGTCGATCGCCACGCCTATGTCATCGCCATCGGCGGCGGTGCCGTACTCGACGCGGTGGGCCTGGCCGCCGCCGTGGCCCATCGCGGCGTGCGCCTGATTCGTCTGCCGACCACGGTGCTGGCGCAGAACGACAGCGGCGTCGGGGTGAAGAATGCGGTCAACTTCCGCGGCACCAAGAACTTCACCGGCACCTTTGCCCCGCCCTGGGCGGTACTCAACGATCTCGACTTCCTGGCCACGCTGCCGCGCCGCCAGCGCCTGGCCGGGATCGCCGAAGCGATCAAGGTGGCCCTGATCCGTGACGCCGCCTTCTTCGACTGGCTCGAGGCCAATGCCGAGGCGCTGGCGACCTTCGATCCCCGCGCCGAGGCCTACATGATCCAGCGCAGCGCCGAGCTGCACCTGCACCAGATCGGCCATGCTGGCGACCCTTTCGAACAGGGCTCGTCACGCCCGCTGGATTTCGGCCATTGGTCGGCCCACAAACTGGAAGCGCTGACCCATCACGGCGTCAGCCACGGCGAGGCGGTGGCGATCGGCATCGCCCTCGACACCCGCTACTCCGTGCTCGCCGGACATCTCCCGGCGAGCGGCGAACGACGGGTGATGCAGCTGCTCGAGCGCCTCGGTCTGCCGCGCTATCACCCGCAACTGCTGGAGCTCGACGCCCTCGGCCAGCCGGCCCTGCTCGCCGGTCTGCGCGAGTTCCAGGAGCACCTGGGAGGTGAGTTGACCGTCACCCTGCTGGCCGCGGTCGGACGCGCTGTCGACGTCCATTCGATGGATCACGCCCTGGTCGTCTCAGCGATCGAGTGGCTACACACGGAGGCCGCCCACCATGCAGCTGCCTGACGACCTGGGTCAGTTGACCTACTGCCTCAACGTGCATCCGACCCAGACCTGGGATGAGGTGCGCCGCGCACTCGAGGGGCCGGTGGCCTATGTGCGCCGCACGCTGGCGCCGGATGTCTCCTTCGGGCTCGGTCTGCGCCTCTCCGCCCAGGCGCTGGAGGAGCTGCGCGCACCGGACGCCCGCGCCGAGCTCAAGGCGATCCTGGCGCGCCATGACTACCGTCTGGTCACCATGAACGGCTTCCCCTTCGGCCCCTTCCACGGGGTGCCGGTGAAGGCCGCGGTCTACCAGCCGGACTGGAAACAGCGGGCGCGGCTCGACTACACCTGCTGGCTCGCCGACCTGATGACGGAGCTGGCCCAGCCCGGCGATAGCCTCAGCCTGAGCACCGTTCCCGGCACCTATGGGCCGCTGGCAGCAGGCGCCGAGGCGGCCATGGCCGACAACCTGCTCAAGTGCGTGGCGCACTGCGTGGGGTTGCTCAAGCGTACCGGCGTCAGCGTGGCCATCGCCCTGGAGCCGGAGCCCTGCTGCTTCCTCGAGACCATCGAGGGGACACTGGCGTTCTTCCGTGACTATCTGTTCTGCGACAGCGCCGCCGCCCGCCTGGCCGAGTTGAGCGGGCTCTCCCTGGCCCAGGCCCGGGCGGCGCTGCCGCGCCACCTTGGAGTGTGCTACGACGTCTGCCATGCGGCGGTCGAGTTCGAGGATCCCACGGCCAGCGTCGCGGCCCTGCGCGACGCGGGTATCCCCATCCACAAGCTGCAGTTGAGTGCCGCACTGCGCGTGCGGGCGCTCGACTCGGCCACCCGCGAGGGGCTGACGACCTTCTGCGAACCGACCTATCTGCACCAGGTGGTGGCGCGCAGCGCGACGGGGCTGTCTCGCTACAGCGATCTCCCCGAGGCGCTCGCGGATCCTCAGCGGGCCGATGGCGAGGAGTGGCGCGTGCACTTTCACGTGCCGATCTTCGTCGCCGACATTCCCCCCTTCTCGACCACCCGTGACTTTCTCGCCGAGATCCTGGCCCTGCATCGCCGTCAGCCGATCTCGGCGCACCTGGAAGTGGAGACCTACACGTGGCAGGTACTACCCGAAGCAGTGCGCCGCCAGCGGCTGGAAGTGGCGGTGGTGAAGGAGCTCGAGTGGGTTCGCCAGCAGCTGGGCGTCACCATCGACGCCGACGCGCTGACGTCTGGCTGAGGCTGGGCCGCGTCTCCAACCTGCCCACGGTATGGAGCAATGCCCTGGCCGGCGCGCTGCTGGCCGGGGCGAGCGGATCGTTCGAGGCCGGCCTGGTGGTGCTGACGGCGCTGACACTGTGCTATCTCGGTGGCATGTATCTCAACGACGCCTGCGACGCCCCCCTTGACGCCCGGGAGCGGAGCAGCCGCCCCATCCCCAGTGGCGAGGTCGGGCGCACCCCGGTCGCGCTGATTGGCCTGGCGCTGCTGGCCACGGCCGTGCTGCTGCTGTTCACCACCGGCGCCGCGGCCGGCAAGGCGGGCCTGGCGCTGGCCGCGGCGGTGCTGCTCTACGACCTGCGGCACAAGGGCGTGGGCTGGAGCCCGCTGGTCATGGGTAGCTGTCGCCTGCTCTGCTACCTGGTCGCGGCGCTCGCGCTGGGGGGCCAGCTCGGCGCACTGGTATGGCTGGGGGCGCTGGGGCTGGCCTGCCATGTCGTCGGCCTGACCTATGCGGCACGGCAGGAGGCTTACGATCGTCTGGGCGCGCTATGGCCCCTGGGGGTGCTGGCGGTACCGCTGCTGCTCACGCTGGCGGCAGTGCTGCTGCTGCCGGGCCCCACGCTGCTGGCCGGTTTGCTCTGGCTCGGCTATCTCGCCTGGGGGGTGCGTTGCCTCGCCTGGCTGCGCCGGCGCTCACCCGGCGACGTACCGCGAGCAGTGGTCGGCCTGATTGCCGCGATCTCACTGTTCGATGCGGTGCTGATCGCCGCCCTGGGTCATCCGCTGCTGGCCCTGCTCGCGGCGAGCGCCTGGGCCGCCACACTGCAGTTGCAGCGACTCTCCGCCGGCACTTGAGCCGGGCGCGGTGGCTCACCGCGCCCGGCCCGAGCCGCCCCTGGCCGAAGCGCTGACCATCTCCTCTACCGGCGCACGGCGCCGGGCTCAGGTCGTGGTCGCCGCCGACTCGCGCTCATCCGCAAGGCTGGCATCGGCGCCGAACACATGCGCCAGCATCAGCGCCTTGAACTCGCTCGCCTTGACCGCCCCCGCCGGCAGCAGCTCGGCCTCGGAGGAGATCACCAGCGGCCCCATCCCTGGGTCGTCGGTCACCCGGCCGTGGGAGCCCTTGACCAGCGTCGTCTGCGTCGACGAGATCACGTCCAGTAGCTGACGCATGCCCAGCTTGCGTTTGAACACCCGCCAGCCCGCCGCCAGCTTGGGCGCGCGCAGCGCCGGATCGAAGAACAGCTCTACCGGGTCATAGCCCGGCTTGCGGTGAATATCGACGGTGCGTGCATAGTCCGGCGCCCGCGCCTCGTCGAGCCAGAAGTAGTAGCTGAACCAGCGGTCGGGCTGGCTGATCACCACCAGCTCGCCCGCATTAGGGTGATCGAGCCCCTCCCGACGCTTCTCGCTGTCGCCCCACACCGCGTCGACACCCTCCAGCCCTTCGAGCAGCGCCCTGACCTGGGGCAGATCCTGCGGGTCGCGCACATAGACGTGAGCCACCTGATGATCGGCGACCGCAAAAGCGCGCGAGGCGCCGGGGTCTAGCTGCTCCTGCTCGCCCTCGCGCCTCACCGCGAGGTAGCCGGCCTGGCGCAGGGCCCGATTGATGTGGACGGCTTCCTTCACCGGGGTAATACCGTACTCGGAGACCACGATCACGCGGCGTCCATCGCGCTCGGCCTCTGCGATCAGCTCGCCGCACAGGGCATCGACCTGGCGCAGGTCGCGCTGCAGATCGGGGTGATCGAGATCCGGCCCGAGGCGCTGCAGGTTGTAGTCGAGATGCGGCAGATAGGTCAGCGTCAGCGTGGGGTTGCGCGTTGCCATCACATGACGGGTCGCATCGCTGATCCAGCGGCTGGAGTCGATGTTGGCCAGCGGCCCCCAGAAGGAGAACAGCGGAAAGGTGCCCAACCTGGCGTCGAGCTCATCGTGCAGTTCGGGGGGATAGGTGTAGTGATCCGGCAGCTTGCGCCCGTCGGCGGGATAGCGCGGCCGCGGAGTCGCGCTCCAGTCCACCGAAGCGTACATGTTGTACCACCAGAACAGCTTGGCGCAGGTGAAGTCGGCATGGCGCCGCCGCCCCGCCTCCCACACCTTCTCCCCCGCCACCAGACGGTTGGATTGCCGCCACAGCCAGACCTCGGCGAGATCGCGAAAATACCAGCCGTTGGCGACCGCGCCATGCGCTGCCGGCGCCAGCCCCGTGAGCAGTGTGGCCTGCACGCTGCAAGTGACCGCCGGGGTGACCGTCTCCAGCGGGCGCAGGCCGCCCCGTCGCGCCAGGCGCTGCAGATGGGGCGTGTGTTCGCCTACCAGATGGGGGCTAAGACCGACGACCAATATGACCAGTGTCTTGTGCATCTTCACTCTCTCTCGAGGGCATCCCCACCGCTGCCATGGTCCGATATTCGTGCCTGTCGATGGCGGCAACACCCGATATGCCGATACTGCCTGCGAGCGCTCACTCACCTGTCAGTGCGCTCGGCAAGGCCGCGATCGAGACTGCATATCAGCCCATCGACCCGGGCTCAATCGACAACCGCCTAGGCGAGCGAAATTGGGTCTTCGGGATGAAGAAAGGCATGCCAAGACGACCCCCTCGGTTCACATCATTAGGCAAAAAACATGGTCAGCGGCTGCCTCCTTTCGGCACCAATTCGCCAGATAATTGAGGTAGGGGCTCGCCGCGACAATCGATAAAGTGATTGTCGACATCGACGTGAAACGATGTACGACTGCCCGCCTTCACCTACGCCATAGTCACAAACCAGAGTCAACAGGATGCCCATGACCGAGACCCTCCCCGGCCGAGCGACGGCAGCGTCATCGCTTTCGGCCACTGCCCTGCTGTGCCGCTGGGTCGTGCGCCAGGCTGCGGCGCAGGAGACCTGGTTTATCACCGCGCTCGACCACCTGCAGACGAGCGCCGACGAGCGCACGCTGCACCTTTTCCTGGGACAGGTGCCACGGCGCCTGGGCAAGGCGGATCTCGAGTTGACCCCCCAGGACCTGACGGCGGCGCACGCCCTGCTGCCGGGCTGGTCGCCGCTCGACTGGAGCCTGGATGGCGCGGCGCGGATCGCCGGGCTGCTGACATTTCACGGTCCGCGCCCGTTCGCGGCGCTGTTCGAAGATCTCGTGCGCACCGCCGACGCCCGCGAGCTGATCACCCTCTATCGTGGCCTCTCGTTCTACCCCGAGCCGGCCGCCTTGAGCGCTCAGGTCGGGGCCGGGCTGCGCTCCAACATGCGCGCCGTCTTCGAAGCGATCGTCCACGGCAACCCCTATCCCCGCGACCATTTCGACCTTCACCGCTGGAACCACATGGTGCTCAAGGCACTGTTCATCGGTAGCCGGCTGGCACCGATCGTCGGCATCGACCAACGCAACAACCCGGAGCTGGCGCGCATTCTGCTCGACTACGCCGACGAGCGCTGGGCCGCCGGTCGCGCGGTCACCCCCGAGCTGTGGCGCTGTGTCGGCCCCTGTGTCGATGCACTCGGCGCCTACGCCGCGCTGCAGCGCGCCATGGCAGGATCACCGGCCGAGCGGCTGGCCGCGGGGCTGGCGCTCTCCCAGACCGATACGCCATCGGCCCGTCATCTGCTGGCCTCCGCCCCCGAGACCGCCGCCCTCATCGATACCGGCCGGGTCGGCTGGGGCAACTTCCACCACTACGAGGCAATCTGAACGATGTATATCGACCCGCATGCGCACATGATCTCGCGCACCACCGACGATTACGAAGCGATGGCCGCCGCCGGCGTGGTCGCCCTGATCGAACCGGCATTCTGGGTCGGCCAGCCGCGCACCTTCGTCGGTACCTATGTCGACTACCTGTCGTCACTGGTGGGCTGGGAGCGCTTCCGCGCCGGACAGTTCGGCATCCGCCACTACTGCACCATCGGATTGAACTCGAAGGAGGCCAACAACGAAGCGCTGGCGGAGGGCGTGATGGAGTGGCTGCCGCGCTTTGCCATGAAGGAGGGCGTGGTGGCGATCGGCGAGATCGGTTACGACGAGCAGACGCCACTGGAAGAGAAGTATTTCCGCGCCCAGCTCGCCCTGGCCAAGGAACTAGCACTGCCGGTGATGGTGCATACGCCGCATCGTGACAAGAAGCGCGGTACCTCGCGCTCCATGGATGTGTGCGAGGAGATGGGCCTGGACCCCAGTTGGGTGGTGATCGACCACAACAACGAAGAGACCGTACGCGAGACGCTGGACCGAGGCTACTGGGCCGGCTTCTCGATCTATCCCTCGACCAAGATGGGCAATGCGCGCATGGTCGAACTGCTGCGCCACTACGGCGGCGATCGGATCATCGTCGACAGCGCCTGCGACTGGGGGATCTCCGACTGTCTCGGGGTCGCCAAGACCGCTCGCCTGGCGCTCGCCAGCGGTATCGACGAGCAGGTGGTGCGCCAGGTCACCTATGCCAACGCCCTGTGCGTCTACGGCAAGAGCGGGCAGATGCACGAGTCCGACTGGCTCGATCCCCCCGGAATCGACCAGCGCACGCTCTACGAAGGCAACTCGATCCTGCGTGGCGGCCGCGAGCCGCGTATCGAACACCCCGACCGACATGCCGCAGACGACCTGCTGATCGACTGACAGCACGACCGTCGCGCCCCTCGGCCCGCCAGCGCATCCCCGCGCTGGCGGAATCCGGCCGCCTGGAAAACCGCGTCAGGCCGACCGCCCCCGACCCCGCCCCTGCTTTCCCCAAGCCCTTCATCACCCCAGCACGGCGGCTATCACGGTCACGCGACGATGACGCCGCGCTTGGCCATTGCTCGCGTGTCACGCGTATCGACTGATCAGCTGCCGCCTCATCCGCTCAGCTCGCCGCTCTAGTCCGGGACATGGCTTGGGGCGTGGCTTGGACATGGCGGAACCCCCTCCTACCCCGCCCCAGCGAGTCACGCTGGCGCGCCAGCTTGATACGCATTGAAACAGTTAGGCGCTTAATTTGTACTGGTAACAAAATGCTAACGGAGGGAAACCTCAAATTTCGACCAAGGTCGACCCTGTGCGGTTGCCTTAATTTACTTCAGGAAAATCTCAAGCGACTGTATCTCAAGGATAAAAAGTTTACTTAGACCGAAAAGTACTAGAAAAATACTAATCGGCAGAACTTTATATTCCTGAAAGCCGGTGCAACAATTCGAAACACAAAAAGTCAGCCTCGCACAATAACCAGAATATTTACCGTCTAGGCGACGTACGCCAGGGGAATATCATGTCAAACCCAGAAGCCTCGATGCTGATCGTGACCAGCGAGACGGCGCAATCGACCCTGCTCGCGATGAGTCTCTCGTCCCATACCGGAATGAGCTATCGACTGGCGGGCCCGCAGGAGCCGCACAAGGTCTCTGGCGCCAGCTTCGACATCGTCCTGATCGATCTGAGCCAGGTCGATCCGATCCTGTTCCAGAAGTGGGAAGAGAGCCTGGCCGACCAGGGTGACGGCGAGGTGCAGATCTGCGCCTTCAACGCCAAGAACGACACCCATGCGCTGGACGCCGTCTCGCTGTCACATATCCGTGGCGTGTTCTTCCAGCAGGATACGCCGGAGCTGATGGCCAAGGGCCTGAAGCAGATTCTACAGGGGCAGATCTGGCTCTCGCGCAACCTGATGAGCCTGCTGATCGACAAGCTGCGCCGCCAAAGCGTGGATGCCTACCGCATGGAGGGGTATCTGACCCACCGCGAGCGCCAGGTGGTGGGGCTGGTCGGACTGGGTGCCACCAACGCGCAGATCGCCGAGAAGCTGTTTCTGAGCGAGCACACGGTCAAGACGCACATCTACAACATCTTCAAGAAGATCGGCGCACAGAACCGGGTCCAGGTGGTGTGCTGGGCGCGCGATCATCTGGGCGCGCTGCCCAACCTGTCACGCCCGCGAACCAAGCATTGAGCCGGCGCCATGAACGCCTATCGTCACGCTCCCGGAGCTCGTCTCCTGGGCCTGCTGGTGCTGCTCGCGCTGAGTACTGATGGTCTGGCCCAGGATGGGGTCGAACCGGGCGCCGCCAAGGCTCCCGATACCCCCACCGTCAACATCGATGAGAAGAACCCGCAACGTGCGCTCGACAAGCAGTTCAACCTGCAGCGCCCGGAGCTCTCCGGCATCATCATCGATCGCACCCTGACCATGGCGGGTCGCACCTTCTACCGCAGCTTTTCCCAGGCGGCCATGCGCGACCCGATCGTCGCCAGCGCCGAACTCACCGTCACCGAGCGCCCGGACCCGCGCTGGGGCAGCCAGCTCTGGATATCCGAGCGTAATCAGACCTATTTCAGCACCCAGCTTTCGCCACGGATCAGCGAAGCGGATCGCTACGCCGACGACGCGGTGCGTGTCGTCCAGGAGGCGATACTGCGCCGTCGCATCGCGCAATCGCTCCAACCCAGCCTCGACCTCTCAGATGAGGAGTTGTGACATGCGCAACCTCGTTCCGCTCTCTCTCGCCCTGGCGCTGGGCGCACTCTCGGTCACCTCGACGAGCAGTGCCGGCGAGCTGATCTATCGCCCGATCAACCCGTCATTCGGCGGCGACCCGTTCAACGGCAGCTATCTGCTCGGCAAGGCTCAGGCCCAGGATACCCACAAGGACCCCAGCCTCGACGACTTCGGGAGCCTGTCGCCCACCGACCGTCTGGTGCAGAGCCTGCAGAGCCGGCTGATCTCGCAGCTGCTCTCGGATGTGAGCTCGGGTGACGTCAGCACCGGCTCCTATGACAGCAACGATTTCGGGGTCGTGGTCAGCGACGAAGGTGGGCAACTGGTGATCACGGTCACCGACAAGGCCACCGGGGACATTACCAATATCAACGTGGGCGGGCTGTCGGCTGGCGGATTCTGAGCCATCGCGACACGACGCAGGGGAACCACAACATGTACAAGCTCATCGCTGCGGTGGCGACTGCCGCCATGCTCTCCGGCTGCGCCGGTATGGTCGCCAATGTCGACGGTCTCGAGGGCAAACCGCCCACACTGACGCCCCGCGGGGCCACCTGGCAGGATCTCAAGGCGCTACCCCGCCCCTCCGGCAAGATTCTCGCCGCGGTCTACGATTTTCGCGATCAGACCGGGCAGTACCGGCCAGCCCCCGCCAGCACCTTCTCTACCGCCGTCACCCAGGGCGCCGCCGCGATGCTGACCGGTGCGCTGGCCGATTCGGGCTGGTTCACGCCGCTGGAGCGGGTCGGCCTGCAGAACCTGCTGACCGAGCGGCGCATCATCCGCGCCGAGCAGGAGCGCTTCAACCAACCGGACAACCTGCCCTCGCTACGCTCCGCCTCGGTGCTGCTGGAGGGCGGAATCATCGCCTACGAATCCAACGTGCGTACCGGCGGGCTGGGCGCCGAGTACTTCGGCATCGGCGCTTCGGGGCAGTATCAGGTCGATCAGGTGACGATCAATCTGCGCGCGGTGGAGATCTCCAGCGGTGAGGTGCTGGCCAATGTCACCACCACCAAGACCATCTACTCCAAGGAGATCCGCGCCGGCGTCTTTCGCTTCATCGATTTCCGCCGTCTGCTCGAGGCGGAGGCCGGATTGACCACCAACGAACCGGTGCAGATGGCGGTGATGTCGGCGATCGAGTCCGCGGTCATCCATCTGATTGCCGAAGGCGTGCAAGACCGGCTCTGGAATCTCGCCGACGGCGTACCAATGGAGAAGACCGTACTCGCCGACTACCTGAACGAGAGCGTGCCTATGATGTAAATCAGGACAGGCATCTGCTGCGACTCATCACCAAGCGTCAGCAACAGGGCTAACCAAGAAAATCGACACCTATAATGCATCATGAAAGTCCTCAACCTCCCTTCTGCTATCTGTTTTTTATGACACAGTATTGACAGCCGCCACCTGGCGGCTTTTTTATTATCATTAACCATAAATTACCCCCAACCACCGCCATCGTTGGCATCAGGATTATCATACCGCTGAATCCCTCCGCATCCCGATGTATCGCTTGCCGACTTGCAGCAATATTACCCCTACAGGTTCACGCCAATTCGTACGGGAAAGCAAGTCGACCGAGGGTGTCACCATGCGTTCTCCAGCCTCTATCATTCGCCCCCTTCTCAGCGCTTCTTCCTTGCTGATACTGACCGCAGCACCGGCGATCTCGCTGGCATCCGAGGCGAGTGAAGTCGACGGCGATTCGTCCCGCGATCGTTACGAGAAACATATTCTCTTCCAGCAAGAATCGCGTAACGACGCCAGTGCTTCGATCGGTACCAATCGTGCCTCGGTGGTGCAATTCGGCAGCGACAATCGCGCCCGCATCGTGCAGCAGAATGCCCGTCGAGAAGCGGCCAATATGGCCAGCATCCGCCAGTCCGGCTACGCCAACGATGCGCTCATCGACCAGCGCGGCGGCTTCAACGACGGCGCCATCGATCAGACCGGGCACTCGCTCGATGCCAAGCTGCTGCAGCGGGGCAGCGGCTACGACGCCAAGATCACTCAGCGCGGCGCCAACGGCGCCGTGAATATTCAACAGTCGGGAACAGGCCACCGAGCCATCACCGTCGACCAGATGTCCCGGTCGGGTAGCGGCGCAACGGCCACCATAGTGACCTACTGATGGCTGCCTCGGCAGTCGTACAGGGGAACGCAAGGCAGTACTCAGAGAACCAGGGGAAAATCATGAAAATTAAAATGTCGGTACTCGCAGCTTCCATCGCCATGGCCATGAGCGCAGCCGTGATGGCAGACGCAACGCAGCAGAGCCCGGGCGGCAACACCAACCCGTCCAGCACCTTCCAGTCCTCGCGTGACGCAATCGACGCCATGGCCGGCTTCAACGGCAATGCCAGCAACGCCGCCGAGTCGTTCATCGACCAGACCGGCGACAGCAACAACGCCAACGTCGTGCAGAGCGGTAACCAGTGGTCGCGCGTCACCCAGCAGGACGATGGCAACCTGGCCCGCGTGCGTCAGCAGAGCGGCACCGATAACGAATCGGTCATCAGCCAGCAGGACGACGGCAACCTGGCCAAGGTCAGCCAGGCTGGCTATCGCAATGACTCGATCGTCAGCCAGGAAGGTCACTGGGGGCACGCCTACAACGGCGCTCACGTGATGCAGAACGGTGATCTCAACGACAGCTACATCCTTCAGGAAGGCTGGGCGAACCGGGCAAACGTGAACCAGCAGGGCGACCAGCTGGATAGCGATATCCTGCAGGATGGCGGCTTCAACCAGGCAGTCGTGTCGCAGTCCGGTTACGGCCACGACTCCTACGTCAGCCAGGATGGCTTCTCCAACCGCGTCAACCACACCCAGTCCGGCGGCTGGCAGAACTTTGCCCAGACCATGCAGAACGGTGTCGGCAACGTGGCCAACGTCACCCAGTACTGAGCCCGGCTCACACAGCCCGCCCAGACCACCCAGCCGGCAGCCGCCGGCTGGGTTTTTTGCGTTGCGGCTCGCGTGGGTATTCTCGCCAGGCCCTAGAACCCAGGCGATGCCACAGGCAAAATGCACGGCGACACTCGCCGAGAAGATCGACTGCTATCCGGATGAAGAGATCGTTCAAGGCCACGGCCATTCATGGGCTCTGGCGTCTGCTGTCGGGCTGGCGCCTGGCCACGCTGTGGCGCCTGGCGGGCATCGCCAGCCGGGTGCTTTACGCCGTTTCGCGGCGCGAGCGCCACGTCTCGCGGCGCAACCTGGAGGTCGCCTTCCCCGACGCGACCCAGGCCGATCGCCGCCAGCGCGTACGGCAGAGCCTGCACCACTCGGCGGCCACCATGCTCGAACTCGGCTTTGCCTGGATCGGCGCGCCACGCCGCGTCGATGAGGCGATCATCGAGGTACACGGGCGCGAACTGCTCGATGACGCGCGGGCGGAGAACCGCGGCGTGATCGTGCTGGCGCCCCACTTCGGTAACTGGGAGGTGCTCAACTTCTGGCTCTCCAGCCACTTCCCGTTCACCGCCATGTACGAACCGCCCAAGATCGCCGATCTCGACCCGGTGATTCGTCACGGCCGCGAGCGTATGGGTGCCGAGCTGGTACCCACCAACCCGCGCGGCGTGGCTGCCCTGCTCAAGGCGCTGAAACGCGCTGAAGCGATCGGCATTCTGCCGGACCAGGAGCCGAACTGGGGCAGCGGCGTCTTCGCCGACTTCTTCGGCCGCCAGGCCTACACCGCGACCCTGCTGCCCAAGCTGGTGGCCCGCACCCAGGCGCGGGTGGTCACCGGGGTGGCGCGGCGGCTGCCGGGAGGGCGAGGGTTCGCGATCCATTTTCTGGCCGCCGACGAGCGCGTCTACGCCAGCGACGAGACGATCTCGGCGACCGGCGTCAACGCCTGCGTCGAGGCCGCCATCGGCCTCGACCCGGTGCAGTATCAGTGGGAATACAAGCGCTGGAAGAAGACCCCCGAGGAGGAGCAGAACGTGCCCGGCTACCGCCGCTTTCGGCTCTATCGCAAGCACTGAAGCGCCAGCACTGACGCGCCGTTCCTGGCCTGGGCTCCGCCGGGGGCATGGGCGAGCCCCGCGCTTTTCAGCCAGTACCTAGCGCGCGTCGAGATTACTGCGGCGCGCTGCGGTCTCGGCCAGCGCCGCCCAGTCCTTGTCGGCGTCACCATGGGCCATGGCATCGAGCAGGCTGTCACGCAGCACGCCGGCGAACGGTAATGGCACCTGGCGCTCCTGCGACGCCGCCAGCGCCAGACTCACATCCTTGAAGCCCCACGCCATCTTCATGCCCGCGGGGGTGTAGCGCGCCTCGCGAATCATCTTGCTGTAGCCCTGATAGGCCGGCGCGGCGAACAGCGTGCTGGTGACGATCTCCAGAAAGGTATCGGCATCGATACCGTAGGCACGCGTCAGCGCCGAGGCCTCGCCCATCGACTCGATCGCCGTGGCCAGCATGAAGTTGGCCGCGATCTTGACCACGCAGGCGCGCTCTGGCGCATCGCCCACCGGCCACAGCCGCTGCCCCAGTGCCTCCAGTACCGGCGTCACCCGCTCCTGCACCGCCGGTGCGCCGGACACGATGATGTTGAGCTTGCCCGCGGCGGCCACATCCGGACGCCCCAGCACCGGTGCCGAGACATAGTGGGAGCCGAGACCGTCGTGCAGCGCCCCCAGTGCCCGTGCCAGGCCCGGAGAGACCGTGGCCATGTTGATGTGCACGCTGTCCTTGGGCAGCGCCTCGAGCGCCTTGGATGCCACCAGCACCTCGTGCACGCTGTGATCGTCGGGCAGCATGCTGATCAGCACGTCGCACTTGGCGGCCAGCGCCCGAGCCGACTTGGCCGCCGTGGCCCCCTCTGCCACCAGCGTCTCCGCCGGCGCGGGAGAGCGATTCCACACCGTCACCGTGTGGCCGGCCTTGAGCAGTTGCGCTGCCATCCCCTGGCCCATGGCCCCTAGACCCACAAAACCCACTTTCATTGCTGTCTCCTGAAACGGATTGAAGCGCGATAGACGCTTGAATCTGGCGTACGACCGAAACCCGGCACTCGACCGCAACCTGACGCAGGATCGGCAAGCGATGCCGACCCTCGGTCTTACCCTTCTTCGAGCCTAGACAGCCCGCGGGTCGCCCGCCATGCCAATCACGCCAGCCCGCCGAAGCGCCCGGCCTGGTAGTCATCGATGGCCGCCACGATCTCCTCCCGGGTGTTCATCACGAACGGGCCATGGGAGACGACGGGCTCATCGATCACCGCCGCATGGCCGAAAATCAGCCGCGACCCGGTGGTTGCCGTCAACTCGACGCGATCGCCCTGCGTCTCCAGCTCGATCAGGTGCTGCGCTTTGACGTCTTCGCCGCCGACGCTGGCTTCGCCGTCCACCAGATAGAGAAAGACCTGCCGCCCTGTCGGAACCGGCAACGTAGGGGAAGCGCCTGCCGTTAGCGTCAGCGTCGACATGAACACATCGGTCAGGCTCTCGACAGGCCCGCGTTGACCCTCGAACTCACCGGCTATCAGGTTGAGCTCCCCGCCACCGGCCAGGGCAATCGCCGGAATCGATGCTTGCTGCAGACCGATATAGCGCGGCTCGCTCATCTTCAGATGAGCCGGCAGGTTGATCCACAGCTGCAGAATCTCCAGCGGCCCACCGTCACGCAGGAACTCGGGAGGGGAGATCTCGGCATGGACGATGCCGCTGCCGGCGGTCATCCACTGCACGCCGCCGGCGTGGATCACGCTCTGATGATCGGCGCTGTCGGCGTGGGCCAGCGAGCCTTCGAGGATGAAGGTCACCGTCTCGAAGCCGCGATGCGGATGCGGGCCGAACGGCAGGCCCCGGTTGTTGGCCGGATAGACCTGCGGGCCGTGATGATTGAGAAACAGAAAGGGATCGAGCTGCGACAGGTGCGGCCCCGGCAGTGGGCGCCGAGTCGTCAGATCGCCGATATCGTCGCGGATGGCCGGGTGCTGGGCGATGACGCCGCGTGGTGTGGTGGTAGACATGAGAGGCTCCTGACTGATGTTAGAAGGGAGTCTAGGCCACACATGCCGCGAAAAAAGCGAATGATTTCAGCCCAATCATTGCATAGGGTCGTCGACAACCGCATGCGCGGCCTTCCCCAGCAGTGCCTCTTCGATCAGCGCCACCAGCGCGGACTGCTCCGGCGGCAGGCGCGACACCATCACCAGCTCCCGGTGAAAGCCCCGTTCGCCCAGCGGCAGCACGCGCACCGGCAGCGGCGACTGCAAACACCACATGCCGGTACGCGGAATCAGCGCCACGCCCAGGCCACAGGCCACCAGCCGCGCGATGGCGTCGATCTCGTCGAGCTCGAGACGGATCTCCGGGCGCAGCCCCTGACGCTCGAGAAAGCGCACTACCTGACGTCCGCCGAACGAGCCCCGGTCGTAGAGCACCAGAGGATGCCGCGTCAGCAGATCCTCCAGGGTCGTCTCCTGACTGGTCAGTGGGGCGATCAGCACAAAGGGCTCGCGGGCGATGAGGCAGGCGTGGAGGTCCCGCGGCAGGGCGAACGGCGGTTTGACGATCAGCGCCATGTCCAGATCGCCCTTGTCGACCTGATCGAGCAGCGCCAGCGACACCCCGGGCACCACCCGCGTCATCACCCCCGGGGCGCGTGCTGCCAGTGTCGCGAGAATCGCCGGCAGACGCCCACTCTGGACGCTAGCGATGGCGCCGAGATGCCAGTCGCCGCTCAACTCGTCGCCGCTGGAAGCGCGAATGCGCGCGGCCAACTCGAGCATGCTTTCGGCCTGTGGCAGCAGGCGCCGACCTGCTGCGTTGAGGCGCACAGCCCGCCCGGTACGTTCGAACAACGGCTCGCCGATGTCCGCCTCCAGGTTGCGGATCTGCGCGCTCACCGCGGACTGGGTCAGCCCCACCGCACCACCGGCGGCCGAAAAGGTGCCGTGGCGCACGACCGCCAGGAAGGTCTTGAGTTCGCGCAGCATGATGTCGCCATGAATCCAAAATTATCGATATCAGACTGCAATATTATCCGCTTTCCATCGATTTTTTTCGCCATCAAACTGTGGCGACACACAACACGAGGAGCGCACACCATGGCACTGTCCCCCTTCCACCTCGCCATTCCGGTTCACGACCTGCCCGCCGCGCGCAAGTTCTACGGCGAGACCTTCGGCCTGAGCGAAGGTCGTTCCAGCGAGCAGTGGGTGGATTTCGACTTCTACGGCCACCAGTTGGTGATCCACGAGCATCCGCAGACGCCTTCTCAGCAGGCGGCACACACCAACCCGGTCGACGGCCACGACGTACCGGTGCCGCACTTCGGCATCGTGCTGAGCTGGCCGGAGTGGGAAGCCCTGGCCGAGCGTCTGAAGGGCTTCGGTACCGAGTTCGTGATCGAGCCCTATGTGCGCTTCAAGGGGCAGGTCGGCGAACAGGCCACCATGTTCCTGCTCGACCCCTGCGGCAACGCGCTCGAGTTCAAGGCCTTCAAGGACATGAGCCAGCTGTTCGCCAAATGAACGTCGAAGAGTGAGTTTCGGCGCCTGAGCTTCACCGAGAGCGCTCCGCATCGGTGACCACCCAAGCCAGACAGCCAATCCAGGCATCTAATCCAGACAACCAACCCAGACAACCGAGCGCCGGTCATCGATCGGCGCTCGGCGTGGGTATCACCCGGTCGCGCTAGGCGCTTCCAGGTGACGTAGCGCGAACACCCCGACCATCAACGCCACGAGCAGCAGTCCCCCGATGAACAGCGCCACGCCGTGCCAGCCGCCCCAGTACCAGAAGGCGCCGCCCAGGGTGCCGGCGACGCTGGAACCCAGGTAGTAGCTGAAGAGATAGAGCGATGACGCCTGCCCCTTGGCCTGCCGGGCACGCTGCCCGACCCAGCCACTGGCCAGCGAATGGGCAGCGAAGAACCCGAAGGTAAAAATCAGGATGCCGACCAGAATCAGACTGATCGGCTCGAACAGGGTGATCGCCAGCCCCACCAGCATCATCACGATGAACAGCCAGAAGATCCGCTGACGCCCCAGGCGGTCGGCCAGCGAACCCGCCCAGGCCGAGCTGTAGGTACCCGAGAGATAGGCGATGGAGAGTAGCCCGACCAGCGCCTGGCTGACCTGATAGGGCTCCGCCAGCAGGCGGTAGGCGATGTAGTTGTAGAGGGTGACGAAGCCGCCCATGAGCAGAAAGGCCTCGAGGAACAGCAACGGCAGCCCGCGGTCCTTGAAGTGCACCGTAAAGCCGGAGAGCACGCTGCGGGCGTTGAACGGCCGTGGCGTGAAGTGCCGCGACGGCGGTAACCAACGCATGAACAAAAGCGCGGCGAGCAGTGCGACCAGGCCGATGATCGCCAGCGTCCAGCGCCACGGCACCCAGTCCACCATCACGCCGCTGATCAGGCGTCCGCTCATCCCGCCGATGCTGTTGCCGCTGATGTAGAGTCCCATCGACAGCCCCACATAGCGTGGATGGATCTCCTCGTTGAGATAGGTCATCGCCACCGCGCAGAGCCCCGACAGCGACAGCCCCGCCAGCGCCCGCATCACCAGCACCCCGGACCAGCTCGGCATCACCGCCGCCAGCAGCGTGAAGGTCGAGGCCGCCAGCAGCGCCACCGACATGATCGACTTGCGCCCCACCGCATCCGAGATCGGCCCGGTGATCAGCAGGCCGATCGCCAGCATGCCGGTGGCCACCGAGAGCGACAGACTGCTGGTGGCAGCGTCGATACCGAAGGCCTCGGAGAGAATGGGCATGATCGGCTGCACACAGTAGAGCAGCACGAAGGTCGAGAAGGCGCCCAGGAACAGCGCCAGCATGGTGGGTCGATAGCCGCGCCGGCCGCGCTCGATGAAGGCCTGCTCGGCCGGCGCCGCTTCAAGGTGCTCGGCGCCGTCGTTCAGTGTCCGGTTGGCATCGCTAGTGAGATCGGTAGTGGCATCGCGCAGCGGCGCGGTGGTGCGGTGGCGGGGCAAGTCAAGACTCCTGGTGAAAGCGGCCGCGCGGTTCCTGCCGCGCGCCGGTGCAGGCCTCAGCATAAGCCGGCCTTGGCATTATTTCGAATATATGATTCGTAGTTTTTGATACGCTATGCATATCATTACGACGGACGACACCATGGAACTGCGAACCCTGCGCTACTTCGTGGCGGTGGCCGAGGAGCTGCACTTCAGCCGTGCCGCAGCCCGCCTGGGCATCTCCCAGCCGCCGCTGAGTCAGCAGATCAAGGCGCTGGAGGAGGAGCTGGGCGGCCGACTGCTGGTGCGCACCAACCGTCGCGTGGCGCTGACCGCCGCAGGCACGCTGTTCCTCGACGAGGCGCGGGAGGTGCTCGCCCGCGCCGAGCGTGCCTCACGCCTGGTCTCTCGCCTCGGCCGCGGCGAGAGCGGCCAGCTGCGTATCGGCTTCACCACCTCGGTGCCGCTGACCTCGCTGCTGCCGCGAACGCTGATGCACTATCGCCAGCGCTATCCCGATGTCGACCTGCGCATGCACGAGCTCAACAGCCAGCGCCAGATCACACCGCTGCTGGAGGGTGATCTGGATATCGGCATCATGCGCCGAGCCACGCTGCCACCGGAGCTTTCCGCCTTCACCCTGATCCGCGAACCGCTGGTGGCGGTGGTCAATGCCCAGAGCGAGCTGGGCGCGAGCGATACCCCGCTGAGTCTGGCCGAACTGGCCACCCAGCCCTTCGTCTACTTCTCGCCCGCCGCCGGTACCGGTCTGCTCGATCAGTTCAACGTGCTGTTCGCCCAGCGCGGGCTGACGCCGCGTCTGGTCCAGGAGGTCGGCGGCCCCAATACCATCATCAGCCTGGTCGCCAGCGGGCTGGGGGTCTCGCTGCTGCCCGAGTCGTTTCGCCATATCCACATCGACAACGTGCGCTACCGTCCGATCAGTGATGCCGATGCGCGCTCCGAGGTATGGCTGACCCATGCGCGCCACCACCTGACGCCGCAGGCGCAGCACTTCATTCAGCTCGTGCGCGAGGCCATCGCCGACTGAGCCAGGGCGCTCGCCTCCCCGGTGCTTTGCGCCACCGGCCGCAACCGGTAGAGTCTGCGCCAGACCCGCTGGCGCCACGCCGTCCAGACGTCACGTGATCGCCACACCCTGGTCAGACCCTCTTCATACCCACAGGAGACGCCGACATGGAATCCGGCTGGAGCCTCGGTCTCATGACCGGCACCGTGCTCGATGGCAATATCGATATCGCCATGCTGCGCAGCGATGGCGAGACCATCGATGAGTTCGGTCCCTACGAGCTGGTGCCCTACGCCCAGGATATCCGCCCGCTGCTGGCCGAGGCCCTGGAGGCCGCCCGGGAATGGAACTTCGAGGGCCCCGAGCCGGCGATCTTCCGCCGCGCCGAGGCCGCGCTGACCGAAGCGCAATCCGTTGCCGTGCTCGACTTCCTGGCCCGCCATGGTTTCCGCCCCGAACAGCTCGGTGCGGTCGGTTTCCACGGTCAGACCGTACTCCACCGGCCCCCGGTCGCCGGCCGCCGTGGCGCCACCCGCCAGTTGGGCGATGGCGAGCTGATGGCGCGCCTGGTTGGCAGCGACGTGGTCTATGACTTTCGCAGCGCGGACGTCGAGAGTGGCGGCCAGGGGGCACCGCTGTCGGCGGTCTATCACCGGGCACTGCTCGAGCGCCTGGGCGCCGGTGCCGACAGCCTGGTGCTCAACCTCGGCGGCGTCGCCAATCTCTCCTGGTGGGATGGTGAGCCGTCCGACCAGGGGCGTCTGATCGCCTTCGATACCGGCCCCGCCAACGCGCCGATCGATGACTGGGTGCGCCAGCATACCGGCGCGGCGATGGATCGCGACGGTCTCATCGCCGCCCGCGGGCAGGTGGATGAGCCGCGGCTTCAGGCGCTGCTCGAGCACCCCTATCTCGCCGCGCCCTACCCCAAATCACTGGATCGCTTCGACTTCCAGGCGGAGATGGCCGCGGGGCTGGCGCTGGAAGATGGCGCCGCCACCCTGACCGCCTTCACCGCCGCTGCCGTGGACCGGGCGATGTCCCTGCTGCCGCAACGGCCCGAACGGATCGTGGTGTGCGGCGGCGGGCGCCGCAACCCCACGCTGATGCGCGAACTCGCCCACCGCACCGGTGCCGAGGTGCAGCTTGCCGATACCGTCGGCTGGCGCGGGGACGCAATCGAGGCCGAGTGTTTCGCCTACCTGGCCATGCGCTCGCTGCGCGGCCTGCCGCTAAGCTTTCCGCTCACCACCGGCGTGGCTGCGCCACAGCCCGGTGGCAGGCTGGCGCGGGCCAACGCGCCAGCTTGACCCACCCTCTGCGCTACCCCAGACTGGCCGAGATGTCTGCGTCCGGCCACTCGCCGGGCGGCAGCATCGACGCTTGACGGGGTGCCGGTGGAACCGGCTGAGATCGTCCTGCGCAGTGCCCTCCCGGGCCTTGCGCCACGGCGGATCCCGACGAACCTGATCCGGCTAGTACCGGCGTAGGGATCAAGCGGAGGTCGGTGTCCTCGGTCCGTGCTCGCGCTCCACCCAACCTCCCCCCGCCTACGCTGTGCGCCGGCCTGACTTGAGTCATGCACTGGAGCACGCTCGACATGAAATCTCCCCAGTTCCTCTCGGATACGGCCAGGGTCGACAGCGCCGCCATCGCCCCGCTGCCCGCCTCGACCAAGATCTACGTCGCCGGCTCACGCCCGGACATTCGCGTGCCGATGCGCGAGATCGCGCTGTCACCGACGCCGACCCGCGATGGCTTCGAGCCCAATGCCCCGCTCGCGGTCTACGATACCTCCGGTCCCTATACCGATCCGGAGATCCCGATCGATATTCGTCGCGGGCTGCCGGAGGTACGCCGTGCCTGGATCGACGAGCGCGGCGATACCGAGTGGCTCGACGGCCCCAGCTCCGCCTACGGAAAACGCCGCGCCGAGGATCCGCGACTCTCGACCCTGCGTTTTCAGCTCGCACGCACCCCGCGCCGCGCCCGCCCGGGTGCCAACGTGACCCAGCTCCACTACGCTCGCCGCGGCATCGTCACCCCGGAGATGGAGTTCATCGCCATTCGCGAGAACCAGCGCCGGCGCGAAAGCCAGGGCACGACCGCCGACCCCGGCCTGGATCACCAGCACCCCGGCGAGGCGTTCGGCGCCCATCTGCCGGCGGAGATCACCCCGGAGTTCGTACGCCAGGAGGTGGCCTCCGGGCGCGCCATCATCCCTGCCAACATCAACCACCCGGAGAGCGAGCCGATGATCATCGGGCGAAACTTCCTGGTGAAGATCAACGGCAACCTGGGCAACTCGGCGGTGACCTCGTCGATCGAGGAGGAGGTCGACAAGATGACCTGGGGCATCCGCTGGGGGGCGGACACCATCATGGACCTCTCCACCGGACAGAACATCCACGAGACCCGCGAGTGGATCCTGCGCAACTCGCCGGTACCGATCGGCACCGTGCCCATCTACCAGGCGCTGGAGAAGGTCGATGGCGTGGCCGAGAACCTGACCTGGGAGATCTTCCGCGACACCCTGATCGAGCAGGCGGAACAGGGCGTGGACTACTTCACCATTCACGCCGGGGTGCGCCTGCACCACGTGCCGCTGACCGCCAGGCGCGTCACCGGCATCGTCTCCCGCGGCGGTTCGATCATGGCCAAGTGGTGCCTGCACCACCATCAGGAGAGCTTTCTCTATACCCACTTCGAAGAGATCTGCGCGATCATGCAGGCGTACGACGTCGCCTTCTCGCTGGGCGATGGCCTGCGTCCGGGGTCGATCGCCGATGCCAACGACGCCGCCCAGTTCGCCGAGCTGGAGACCCTGGGCGAGCTCACCCGGATCGCCTGGCAGCATGATGTCCAGGTGATGATCGAAGGCCCCGGCCACGTGCCGATGCAACTGATCAAGGAGAACATGGACAAGCAGCTCGCCTGCTGCGACGAGGCGCCGTTCTACACCCTGGGCCCGCTGACCACCGATATCGCCCCGGGCTACGACCACATCACCTCCGGCATTGGTGCGGCACAGATCGGCTGGTACGGCTGCGCCATGCTCTGCTATGTCACCCCCAAGGAGCACCTGGGCCTACCCAACAAGGATGACGTCAAGACCGGCATCATCACCTACAAGATCGCCGCCCACGCCGCCGACCTGGCCAAGGGTCATCCCGGCGCGCAGCGCCGCGACAACGCCCTCTCCAAGGCGCGCTTCGAGTTCCGCTGGGAGGATCAGTTCAATCTCGGCCTCGATCCGGACACGGCGCGGGCCTTCCACGACGAGACCCTGCCCAAGGCATCCGCCAAGGTGGCGCACTTCTGCTCCATGTGCGGGCCCAAGTTCTGCTCGATGAAGATCACCCAGGAGGTGCGCGAACGCTTCGGTGACCAGGCATCAGCCGCCGAGCGGGAGGCCGGCTTGCAGCAGCAGGCGGAGCGATTCCAGCGGGAAGGCGGCGAGCTCTACCGCGAGGTGTGAAGACGCCGCTGCCGCCAGGCGCCGCGTGGCGGCAGCGGACGCCATACGCGACTTTGGTCGTAATCGTGTTATACCTCATCCCGGTTGTGAATGGTCGGATCGCAAACGCCTGCGGGATGGGTAGAATGCGCGCTTTTGCCTCCGACAATCTGGCCTGCGCAAGGAACACGTAAATGACAACGACCCCGTCCCGCCCCAACCTGTGGCGACGTACTCCGTTATGGCAGAAGATCATCGCCGGTCTGCTGCTGGGTATCCTCGCCGGCGCCCTGATGGGCAAGGACGCCAGCCTGTTCAAGCCCCTCGGCGACATCTTCATCAACGGCATCAAGATGCTGATCGTGCCGCTGGTGTTCTCCACCCTGGTAGTGGGGATCACCGGCATGCGCGACCCGCAGAAGATGGGCCGCGTGGGTGCCCGCACCATCGCCCTCTATCTGATCACCACCGCCTTCGCCATCGCCATCGGCCTGGTCGCGGCGACCCTGTTCCAGCCCGGTGTCGGCGCCGACGCCTCGATGAGCGCGGCACCGCAGGCGGGTGAAGCGCCCTCGCTGATCGATATCCTGGTCGGTCTGGTACCCAAGAACCCGCTGCAGGCGATGATCGAAGGCAACATCCTGCAGATCATCGTCTTCGCCATCGGTCTGGGCATCTCGCTGATGCTGATCGGCGACAAGGGCGAGCCGGTGGTGCGGGTGTTCGAGAGCTTCGCCGAAGCGATGTACAAGCTGACCGCGATCGTCATGGCGTTCGCGCCGTTCGGCGTGTTCGGCCTGATCGCCAATGTCTCGGGGCAGTACGGGCTGGACGTGCTGCTGCCGCTGGCCAAGGTGATCGGTGTGGTCTATCTGGCCTGCGTGGTGCACGTGCTGGTGGTCTACAGCGGCATGATCGCGCTGCTCGGCCGGCTCAACCCGAGCCGCTACCTGCGCGGGATCGTCGATGCACTGGTGGTGGCGTTCTCCTCGGCCTCGTCGTCGGGCACCCTGCCGGTCTCGATCCGCTGCGCGCAGAAGAATCTCGGCGTCTCCGAAGGGGTCTCCAGCTTCGTGCTGCCGGTGGGCGCCACCATCAACATGGACGGCACCGCCATCTATCAGGGGGTCGCGGCGCTGTTCGTCGCCCAGTTGGTGGGGGTCGATCTGTCGATGACCGATTACGGCATGATCATCCTCACCGGCACCCTGGCCTCGATCGGTACCGCCGGGGTACCCGGCGCGGGACTGATCATGCTCTCCATCGTGCTGGCCCAGATCGGCCTGCCGCTGGAAGCGATCGGCGTGGTCGCCGGGGTCGACCGTATCCTCGACATGGCGCGCACCAGCGTCAACGTGGCCGGCGACCTGATGGTCACCACGCTGGTCGGCAAGAGCGAAAAGGAGCTGGACCTGGCCATCTACAACAGCGACAACCGTCTCTGACGCGCGGGCACCCGGCGCAACGCCTGCCTGTCACATAGACCTTTCACGAACACCTTCCAGAAACGCAACGGCCCCGACAGATGTCGGGGCCGTGCTGATGCTGGGGCGGATCAGTGACGCGGTTTGGCGGCGTCCTTGAGATCGCCCTTGGCGGACTTGAGATGCCCCTTGGACTGCTGGGCCTTGCCCTTGCCCTCCAGCTCGCGATCCTTGGTGGCCTTGCCTGCCACTTCCTTGACCTTGCCGGCGACCTTATCGACGGTACCTTCCGCCTTGTCGGCTTTCGAACGCTGTGTCATGACATTCACCTCGCTGACGTGGGACTTCCCTTTCACCCCGCGGGCCGCGACTCGCTCGCTGCCTCACGTTCTCTGAAGATAGTCCGGTCTGGCCGTCATCAAGGGGAAATACGCGTAACGTTTTGTGCCGCTCCATCGCCGCCACATCGCCGCCGGGAGAGGCACCTCGCCCGGCGGAACGCGCCGTGATCAGCCGCGCGAGGTGACTTCCAGCAGATGATAGCCGAACTGGGTCTTCACCGGGCCATGCACTTCATTGAGGGCGCCGTTGAAGACGACCTCATCGAACTCCTTGACCATCTGGCCACGGCCGAAAGTACCCAGCTCACCACCCTGGCGGCCAGAGGGGCACTTGGAGTGCTGGCGTGCGACTTCCGCGAAGTCGCTACCGGCTTCGATCTGCTGCTTGAGCTCGAGACACTGCTGCTCGCTGTCGACGAGAATGTGGCGGGCGCTGGCCTGTGCCATGCGGTCACTCCTGGAACAATGAATGAAGATCGCTCATTTTACGGAAAGCCGAGGCGCCGCGTCACCGCCCGATTGCGCACTCAGAGGGTGTTTACAAATTCGGCGAGCTAAGGCAAGGCAAGTCGAAATCGGCCGAAAAGACGGAGTTTACACGGGGTAAATGAGTACTTTGAGGTCGATTTCAACGCAGTATTGCCGAGCGCAGGCATTTTGTAAGCACCCTCTCAGCCACCGAAACGCTGCTCGAGGTAACGATTGATATCCGCTGACTCGTACATCCACTCGACCTGGCCGTCATCGTGGACGATGCGCAGACACGGCACCATACCGCGCCCGCCGCCGGCGATCAGGTCGCGTCGATGGTCGGGGTCGCGCTGAATATCGCGCAGCTCGATCGGCACGCCCAGGCGTTCGATCTGGTGACGCACGCGCACACAGAAAGGGCAGCGCTGGAAGTGGTAGAGCGCCAGTTGCGCCGCGGCCTCGTCCACCGCCGCCTGGTCTTCTGCCGAGCGTGTTATCGTCGCAGACATGGGTTGCAGCCGCCTCCTGATCCATTCGAACATCTTTTTTCCCATCGCTGACCGGCATCTTGTCGCCGTCCTGCGATAGCGTAGCCGCTGACTGCCCGTCTACGACAGCCCTATAGCACGCCACTGGCCAACGGACCCGGCTCGGGATCAGTTGGCACTGCCGCTGGTGGCGCCCTCATCCATCCCAGCGCCCTCATCCATCCCAGCGCCATCATCCATGCCAGCGCCATCCAGACCGCCCGCTGCCGAGTCGTTGTCGATCAGCACCGGCAAGTCGATGGGTGCATTGTCCGGCACGCTGATGGTCGCCGGCGGTGGCGCATCGCTCGACGCGGGCTGATAACGCTCGGACGACGGCTGCGGGGGCAGGCGGTAACTGTCATCCACTACCGGCCGGGTGGTGCGCAAGTCATTGGGCAGCGTCAGCGCCGACTGCACGAGTGGCGTGGCGAATTGAGCCCGAAACTCCTGGCGTGAGAGGCGACCATCACCATTGAGATCCAGTGTATGCCAGTTGCCGCCGAGCCCCAGCGGCTCGACGTCGAGCGGGGTCAGATAGCCGTTGCCATCATGATCCGCGGCATCGAACAGCTGGTCGGCACTGACCATCACCGGCCCCTGCACCGACGGACGTTCGACCACGACATCGTGGCCGACCTGCGGCGCGGCACAGGCGCTCAGCAGGCCCGCGGCAGAGACCAGCGCCAGGCTGGCCCAGCAAGACCGATTCGTTCCCTTGTTCATCGTTTTCTCCCTAAAAACATGCGTTGGCTCCAGCACCAGGCGGGGGTCAGTGCCGCGGATCGCGCAGCGTGCCCTGCTCCAGGCGCTGCTGCCAGTTCTGCCACAGGCTCAGGCGGCTGGCGTCACCGACCTGGCGCCCGCTGCCGTTGAGTTTGCTGATCCACAGATGACTACCGTTGAAGCTGTAGATCGGCAGCAGATCGTTGCGCTGCGACGCCGGCTCGATCCGTTTGTCGATATTGTCGAGCACCACCGGCGGCGTGGTCGGTGTGGGTGCCCAGGTCACGACCATATGGAACTGGTCGTAGGGAATATATTTGACGTAGTGCAACCGCAGTTGGTCTTCCGGCACCCCCAGCTCGCGCAGCGTCAGATACTTGGCCATGGCGAAATCTTCGCAGTCGCCGGCACCGACTCCCAGGAATTCGAACGGCGTGGCCCAGTAGTCCTTGACGTGCCAGACGTCGATGTCATCGAGGAAACGCAGCTGATTGAAGAAGTCGTTGACACCCTTGAGCTGGGTACCGACCGACCGCCCCTGCAGCCGATCGATCAGCACCGGCCACTGCTGGATCCGCTGCCAGCCCGCCGCGCCGTAGAGCCTGACGACCTCCGACTTCGGCGGCAGTCGCGGCAACGCCTCGACCGCGGTCTGGCCGCCGAGCAGCGCCACCAGGCACGCCAGAACCAGCCAGGCGGCCACGCTACCGGGCCGGCGGAGCGCGCACGCCATGCCCCGGCTTCGCCGCTCACTGCGCCGATGGCGCCAAACCGCCCACCTTGTCACCACGGCTCAGTCCAGTGCGAGCGGAGCGGTCGGCGCCAGGTATCCCTGATAGCCGTCGGCCCCCACCTCGCTGACCCGCTGACGCTGCTCGTCGGATTCGACACGAGTCACGATGACCCGCGACTCCACCTGGTGCGCCGCCATGCACAGACTGCGCAGGAACTCGGTATCGACCTCGTCTCGCACGAAGAACCCCTGGTCGATCTTGACGTAGTCGGGCCGCAGCCGCGACAGATAGGCCATCGCCTGGAGGTTGCGCGCGAAGCGATCGACCCCACACCGGGCACCCAGCCGGTGGGCGAGGCGGAACAGCTGCTGTACCACGTCGAGATGCTCCAGGGCGATCTCCTCACTGACCTCCAGATCGAGCATGGCAACAACCCGCGGATGCATTTCGAGCCAGGCGACCAGGGCGCGATACGCCTCGGGGTCGGCCAGCGAATCCGCGGTAAGGTTGACCGCCAGGCGCCCCGCGATCTTGCCGACCAGGCCATCGAGGGTGTCGAGCACGCTGCGGTCGAGCCGTGCGCCCAGGCGGAAATGATTGAGCACCGGCAGGAAGACGTAAGCGGGGTGCTGCTTGTCGCCCTCGTTGAGGCGCACGAACACTTCCCGATGCAGCTCGCTGCCATCGGCCAGCAGTACCGGCTGTGCCACCAGGCTCAAGTCGCGCTCCACCAGCGCGCGCTCGATCACCTGCCGCCACTCTTGACGCCCACGCGCGGCGAGGGTGTTCTCCGGGCGCACCACCACCCAGCGCTGGCCCAGCTCGATCGCATCGCGCAGGGCACTGTCGGCCCGTGCCAGCACACCCTCGCGGTTCATGCCCGCGTCGCGCAACACCACCCCGGCACGCGTATAGTGTTGCTGCGTCTCGGAAAGCGGATTGGCATCGACCAGATCGTCCACCCGGTCGAGCGTGTCCGCCAGCCAACGCTCGCGCACATCGTCACCGCAGTCGGGGAGCACCAGCGCAAACTCCTCGGCCGAGAGCCGCGCTGCCTGAACCTCGCGCCCGCCCAGCTGCGCGCCCCTGAGACCGTGACCGATCGCCCGGATCGCCTGGTCGCGCGCCTCGAAACCGTCGCGCCGATAGAGCTCCTGGAGATGGTCGATGCGCAGAATCACCAGGGCGCCGCCCTCGGGGGCCGACAGCCACTCATCGAGAACCCGGGTCAGATAGGCGCGATTGCCGAGCTGCGAGACCGCATCCTGCTCGGTCATGCGCTGTAGCCGTACGACCTGATCGGCCTGCTGATCGAACTGCTGATTGAGACGCTCCCCGAGCCGATTGACCGCCTCGGTGATCCCCCGCAATTCATGGACACGGCTCGGCGGCAGCGGCTCGTCGAAACCGTCGATCTGCATGTCGGAGATGCGCCGCGAGAGTCGGTTGAGCGGACCCAGCAGCCGTTTGACACCGATCACGCAGAGCACCACCACCACGAGCATGCCGACCGCCAACCAGCTGAGCAGGCTCAACGCCAGCGACCATAACTGGTCATAGGCGCCAGCGCTGTCGGAGACCACCCGGATACTGCCCAGCGCCGACCAGCCACCGCTGATCTCCCGCTCGCTGACCGCGTTGGGCAGCGACACCGCCCGCTGGAACCACGCCGGCGTGTTGCTGACCCGATCGGTGGAGATCACCAGCGGCTGATCACGCCCCACCGCCTCCAGTCGCAACAGGCGCATCGCGCCGCCATCGGCGGCGGCGCGCATCAGGGTTTCTGCACTGGTCCAGTCACCGATCTCGACGAACGGTACCAGCGACAGACTCAGCGCCTGGGCCATATTGTCGACATCGGCCTGCTGGCGCTCGGCCAGCGAGGCGCGGGTCTGACGGACCTCGATGGCGAAAATGCCCGCCGAGAACAGCAGCAGCAACCCCACCATGATGGCAACCGAGCGCCGAAACAGGCTCATAGCATCCTCTCCTTGTTCAACCCTGGGGCCCCGGCGGGGTGGTGCTCGGATAGCTTTCCCCGGCATCGGCGATCAGGCCGACATCCACCTGGAGCGTATCGAGCAGCTGACCCGTGGCGGCGAGCAGCCGATAGTTGGCGCGGCGCAGCGAGAATTCGGCATCTACCTGGGAGCGCTCGGCGTCGTAGAGTTCGGTTTCGCTGTCGAGCAGATCGAGCAGCGTGCGCCGGCCGATATCGAACTGCTTGCGGTAGTTGATCCGAGTCTGCTGGCTGGCTTCGACGTAGCGGCTCAGAAATGGCAACTGACTGGAGACGTAGTCGCGCGCGTTCCAGGCCAGTCGCAGCTCGTCGCGAACCTCGCGCAGCGAGCGGTCGCTGTCGTAACGCACTGCGCGCAGGGCATCCTCCCGGGAGTGCAACTGGGCCAGGTCGATACCGCCGCGATAGAGATTCCACGACATCACCAGATCGGCGTTCCAGTCGTCGGCACTGTCGCCCTTGAAATCATAATCGCGGCTGGCCAGGCGGCTCGCCTCGGCGCGGAAGGTGGGCAGGAAATCCCCGCGTTTGGCGGCCACTTCATGATGGGCCGCGGCGATCGAGTGAGAGGCCGCGACGACCAGTGGATTCTGCGCCGTGGCCATGGCCATGGCGGCATCAAAGGACTGCGGTACCCGGCTCATGTCGACCGCTGGCGGCAGCATCAGGTTACGCGGCGTCTCACCGACGTAGCGCAGGAAAGCCGAGGTCGCATCGTCGAGGTTGTTGCGGGCAGCGATCAGGCTCGCCTGCGCCTGAGACATGCGGCCGTCCACCTGGATGGTGTCGGCGGCCGTGCCCGCGCCCAGCTCGGAGCGGCGGCGGATATCGGCGGCGATGCGCTGGTGCGTATCGACATTTCGCTGGGCCAGCTCCACCAGCCGCTGGCTGCGCAGCACATCGAGATAGGCCTGGATCGTGGTCAGCCCGACCTGATTGGCCACCGCCGCCACCTGCCAGCGCTGGTAGTTGCTCTCTTCGTCGGCCTGGCGAATCCGCTCGACGGTGGTGTTGCCATCCCAGATCAGTTGCGACAGCGTCAGCTGCGCACGCCGATAGCTGTGCGCGTCACTATCGCGGGAGACGCCACTGCTCTCGCTCTCGTTGGCACCGTAACCGACACGTCCCTCGAGACTCAGCGACGGCAGATAGGCCCCACGCTGCGCCCGAGCGTCCTCCAGATTCTGCTGGTAACGCGCCATCTCGGTGCGCGTGGTGGGGTACTGCATGACCGCTTGGGTCACGGCCTCAGTCAGGCTCTGCGCCTGCACGCTGCCCGCCAGCGCGGCCACCCCGATGCCTAGGATCCATTGCCTCATGGTAATCATGTCTCTCCGTTGTAATGTTCCCTTCCTGGCCCCTCAGCGTTCACGCATCGCGCTCTGCTGGGCCCGCAGAATCGGCTTGAGCAGATACTGCAGGATGGTCTGGCGGCCGGTGATGATGTCCACCGTGGCCTGCATGCCGGGAATGATCGGTAGGTCGTCGCTGTTCTTGCCGAGATGGTTGCTGTCGGTACGCACGGTGACCACGTAGTAGATGTTGCCCTTGTCGTCCTCTTCGGTGTCCGGGCTGATCCGCAGCACCTTGCCCTTGAGCCCACCGTAGATGGTGAAGTCGTAGGCCGAGAGCTTGACCGTGGCCGGCTGCCCCGGCTGGATGAAGCCGATATCCCGCGGTGCCACCTTGGCCTCCACCAACAGCTTGTCCTCGATCGGCACGATCTGCATCAGGCTCGCGCCGGGCTCGACCACACCGCCGATGGTGTTGACGTTGATCGACTGCACCTTGCCACGCACCGGTGAGGTGATCAGGGTGCGGTCGACCCGGTCCTGCAAGCTGGCGCGCCCCTGCTGCAGACTGTCCAGCTTGCCGCGCGCCTCGCTCAGGGCGTCGGCACTGCGTGAGCGGAACTGCTGCGCCACGTCGCGCCGCTTGCTGATCGCCTCCTGCAACTCCGACTGCTTGGCCGGAATGGAAAGCTGCGCAGACTCCAGATCGCCGCGCTGGTCGTTGACCTGGCGCTGCAGATTGAGCAGGTCCACCCGCGACACCACGCCCTCCTTGACCAGTGGTGCCGTAATGCCGAGCTGCTGGCGCGAGAGCTGGTAGCTGCGCGAGAGCGACTGCGCCTTGGAGCGCAACTCCTGCAACTCCTGCTGACGCTGTTCGATCTGCGCCGAGGCCTGGTCGAGCTGGGAGCGCAGACTGCTGAGGCGTGCGCTGTAAGCATTCTCGGCGGCGGAGTAGATGTCCGGGTTGGTCTTCCGGAAGGTGTCGCTGACCGGCAGCGGTTGGGTCGACACCGCAACCTGATCGCGCCAGTCTTCGGCCTTGGGCTTCACCGTCACCGACGCCATCTCGGCCTGATACTGCGCCACCGTCGCCTGCAGCCCGGACAGGGTCGACTCGCGCTCGGCGAGATCGGAGCTGGCCCGGGTCGGGTCGATGCGCGCCAGCGGCTGACCGGCATCGACGAGATCCCCTTCCTGCACGTAGATATCGCGTACGATGCCGCCCTCGAGGTTCTGGATCGTCTGCAGCCGCGACGAGGGCACTACCTGCCCCATGCCGCGGGTCACCACCTCGATACTCGAGAGCCCCGCCCACACCAGGAAGGCGACGAAGAACGCCAGCAGCACCCAGATCAGGATGCGTGAACGCCAGGGCGTGGCCAGCAGGGTCGCAGCGCTGGCGTCGTCGGCCAGCTCCAGCTCCTTGGCCGTCGGCCGCGGCCACTTGAGCACCTTACCCGCCATGCTTGGCCTCCGACGTCCGCGCCGAGGCCGCCTCGGATGGCGCCTGCACACGTCCCTCGTTGAGCGCCTTGAGCACCGTCGGCTTGGGCCCGTCGGCGATCACGCGGCCGCTGTCGAGCACGATGATGCGCTCGGCGACCTCGAGCATCGCACTCTTGTGCGTCACCAGCACCAGGGTCTGGCTGCGCGGTAGCTCCCGCAGTGTGCGCCGCAGCAGCGCTTCGGCGCGGTTGTCCATGTACGAGCCGGGCTCGTCCAGCAGCAGCAGCGCCGGATTGCTGAGGATGGCCCGGGCCAGCAGCACCGACTGGCGCTGGCCGCTCGACAGCAGCCGCCCGCCCTCACCCACCTGACGGTCGAGCCCGTCCGGATCGCGCCGGGTGAAATCGGACACCCCGCTGATGTCAGCCGCGCGATGGATGGCTTCATCACTGGCATAAGGCTGGCCGAGAATGAGGTTGTCGCGGATCGAGCCGAAGAACAGCGTGCTGTCCTGACCGGCGAAACCGATATGCCGGCGTATGTCCGCCGGATGGACCTGATTGATATCGAGACCATCGATACGCACGCTGCCTTCGGAGGCGCGGTAGAGGCCGCTCATCAGCCGCTGCACGGTACTCTTGCCCGCGCCCATGCGGCCGATGATCGCGACTCGCTCTCCCGGCTCGATGGTGAACGAGACGTCGCTGAGCACCTCGGGGGAGTCGTCGCCGTAGCGAAAGCCGACATGATCGAACTCGATCCGCATGTTGAGGCGGTCACGATGGACATAGTTCTTGTCCGCTTCGACCTCGTCGGGCAACTGCATGATCTGGTCGATCGCCGCCATGGCGCTGCGGGTCTGACCGAAACGGGTGATCAGCAGCGCCATCTGCGCCAGCGGCTGCAGCGCGCGCCCGGTGAGCATGACGCCAGCGATCAGACCGCCCATCGAGAGCTTGCCTTCACCGATCAAGTAGACCCCGAGCACCACCAGACACACCGTAGAGAGCTGGTTGATCGTGGTGGTCAACGACGAGACCGAGGTCGAGAGGTTGCGACTCTTGACGCCCCACTTGGCGATCTCGCCGACGGCGCGCTCGTAGCGTCGCTGGGTTTCGCCCTGGGCGTTGGCGAGCTTGATGCTCTCCAGCCCGGCCACGCTCTCGACCAGCCGCGCGTGCTTCTCGGTGGCCAGGCGCGAGCCCAGCTCGATCGAGCGCTTCAGCGGCCACTGAATGGCGATCGAGTAGCCGATCAGAATGATCAGCGCGACCAGCGGCACCAGGACCAGGGGGCCTCCGATGATCCATACCACCAGCAGGAACAGCAGCGCGAATGGCAGGTCCACCAGGGTCGTCATGGTCATCGAGGTGAAGAAGTCGCGCACCGAGTCGAACTCCTGCAGGTGCTTGACGAAAGCCCCCACGGAGACCGGACGGGCATCCATGCGCAGATTCATTACCTTGGCAAATATCTTGGAAGACAGCAGCACTTCCGACTTCTTGCCCGCGGTGTCCAGAAACCAGGCGCGTACCTGGCGCATCAACAGGTCGAAACCGACGATGATGCCCATCCCGGTCGCCAGCACCCAGAGGGTGTCGAAGGCCAGGTTGGGCACCACCTTGTCATAGACGTTCATGGTGAACAGCGGCGCGGCCAGGGCGAACAGATTGACCAGCAGCGACGCGATCAGGACATCGCGATAGATCGGCGTGGAGAGCTTGAGCGTCGACCAGAACCAGTGGCCGTCGGCCAGCTTGACCGTCTCCGGCGCGCGCGCATCGAAGCGATGCTCGCGGCGCACATAGATGATCTGCCCGGTGGCCTGTTCGCACAGCGAGGCCATATCGACCTCCTGGGTGCCATCCGCCTCGGGGAGATAGACCGTCGCCTGCTGGCGCTCGGCATCGCGCTCGAGCAACACGGCAGCACGGCGCCCCTGGAGCACGACGATACACGGCAGCAGGATGTCGGCGACCCGATCGGGACGCTGGCTGACGAGCTTGGCCGATAGCCCGGCACGATGTGCGGCGCGCGGCACCAGGGCGAGCGTCAGACGCCCTTCGTCCAGCGGCAATCCATCGCTGATCACGTCGCCCGAGCGCGGGACGCCATGATGGCGCGACAGGAACACGAGCGACCCCAGTAGCGGGTCGCTCTCCTTCTCGCCTAGCGGATCGGGACGAAGGGGTGTCGGTTCATCAACCAAACCTGTGCTCTCCTGCCATGCCATGGTCGTGGCTATTCATTCTGGTGCGTCTCAAGCTGTCGCCCCTCAACCGTCCATGTTCGTCTTCAGGTTGCCGTGATCCAGCAGCGTCTTGATGATCTCGGTATCGGAGCCGCCCAGGCTGGTCATGTCGACATTGCTGAAGACGATCTTCTGGGTCACGGCCCCTTCCGGGCCACCTGTCTTGATCTCCAGCGTCGAGCCGCCACTGGTGGCGTTGCCCGGCGCACCGCCGGCCTCGCCCTTGACGAAGTGCAGTTGCTGCGCCGCCAATGAGGCAAGATCGGCGTTGGAGAGACTCGAACTGCCGATGTCGAGCATGTCGGAGAGGTCGATCCGGTCACCGCCGTCACCGCCCTTGAAGTCGGTGATGCGATCGACCGCCGGGGTACTCGAAGAGCCCTGGTCACCACGCATCCAGGCGAAGGTATCGCTGCCGTCGCCCCCAGTGAGGATATCGTTGCCCTTGCCTCCCTCGAGGCGATCGGCCCCCGGGCCGCCATCGAGGATGTCGTTGCCGGCACCCCCGATCAAGGTATCACGCCCGGCACCGCCGCTCAGGGTGTCGTTGCCCTCGCCGCCGCGCAGGATGTCATTGCCGTCGCCACCAGTGAGGATGTCGTTGCCATCGCCCCCCATGAGAACGTCGTTGCCTTCGCCACCGACGAGGGTGTCGTTGCCCTTGCCGCCGACCAGCACATCGTCACCCTTGCCACCCTGGAGCGTCGTGCCACTGTCGTTGGCCATCAGCGTGTCGTTGCCGTCGGTGCCGGTCAGCGTCTGCCCGCGATGGTAGTCGACAGTCACCGCCGCCGTGTCGGTAGTGCCATCGCTATCGGTGAGCGTGTAGTCAGTCCTCAGCGTCGTGGTCATGTCAGCGGCGTTGGCATAACCGACCTTCATCGACAGGTCGTAGGTCTCCGCGCCATAACCGTCCAGCACCCCGGAGCCACTATCCTTCACGTTCATGACCGCAACGGTATAGCTCTTGTCGGCACCGCTCGTGTTGGTGAAAGTGCCGCCATTGGCCAGCCCAGTGAAGTAATGGTCATTCGAGCCCTTGTAGGCCAGTTCCACACTGCCGGCGACATTGGTCGCCAGGGTCAGGGATTCACCGGCGCGCAGGGTCAACGTCATGAGATCGTTGGCGTTGCTGCCAAAGCCGAGCAGGCCAGCCCCCGCCAAGTACCCACGCACCACGGTTGCCGCGGTGTTGGCCGCCTGCCCCACTGTCGAGAAGCTACTGCGATCCAGTGAGAAAGCATCGACGCTGCGCTTGTCCTGGGTCTGTACGCTGGTCGCAGTGAAATCGGATGCACGATCCTTCCAGCCGGTGGTCAGCGTCAACCCGTCGGTGGTCGCCGTGGTACCCGCCGCGATGGCGTCATTGGCGAGCAGCACATCGGCGCCGATGCTCAGGCTCGGGCTCAGGATATTGGTGATGATGTGATCGTCCTGCGCCGAGGTCACGCCGTTCTTGACGTTGATGTTCATCACCCCGCTGGCGGTGTCGCCATCGGCATCGCTCAGGGTATAGCGAATGGCGTCGGTACCGTAGCTGCCCAGCTTCGCTGTGTAGCGGTAGCTGCCATCGTCCATGTCCATGACCAGCTTGCCACCCAGCTCCGTGGTGACGCCAAGCTTGTGCGAACTGCTGTCGTAGGTATAGGTGGCAGCGCTCGACGAGGCAGTGACGGCGCCGCTGCTCTTGTCGAAGGTGAAGATCACACCATCGACCGCCAAGCTCTTGACGAAGCCACCATCCCCGCCCATCAGCGACAGCCCGTGCGCACTACCGCTCAGCAGCCCGTCCTGCAGCAGCGGCATCTGCACCGTCCCCGCGACGACATCGTCGAGCCCATTGAGGTCTCGGATGATCACCGCGTTGGTGTCGTCACCGGTGCGGCCATCGTAGGCCACGGGATTGAGATAGGTCTGACTGACGTCACCGCCGATCCCCAGCGCCAGCGAGTCGATGGAATTGTTGCCCAGGAACGCCTTCCAGGCCGCCTCTTCATTGGCATCGATACCATCGCCGAGCCCAACGTCCGTCGTTGAGCCGTCGTTGTAGACGTAGTGATCATTGCCGACCGGCGTATAGTTGGTCGGGTACTGACTGGAGAGCGTCGGCGCACCGTCGGAGAAAAAGTACGACACGTTCTGCACATCACCGGTCAGCTTGCCACTGCCGTTCCAGGCATGCTGGGCATTGCTCAGCGCATAGTCGTAGTTGGTGCCGCCATTGGCCTGCAGCGCATCGACCACCTTGAGGGCATCGGCGACCGTCATCCACTGCTTGGGTGAGCTGTCGAGCTGGTCCGAGAACGGCGCCAGCGCCACCTTGACGTTGCCAATGTCGTCGTAACGACCGAGCATCTCTCGAATCGACTGCTGCAGAACCTGTAGCCGCGTCTGCTCGACGCCATCCACCACGACCCTGTCGTTCATGCTGGACGAGGTATCCACCACCAGCAGTACGTTGGTGTTGATTACCCCCTGAGAGATGTCAATCGGGATCGTTTTTGCGACCGGCGAGTCGTCTTCCACGGTGACGCCGATACGGCTATTGGCACTCAGGCTGCCATCGCTGACCTTGACCCCGAGGTCGAAGCTCAGGGTATCTTCGCCGCTCTGTGGATGGTCGACCCCGGCTTTCAGCGTGACCTGATACTGGCCATTGGCATCGATGGTGGCGCGAATCACCTCCTTGCCGCCGGCCGACCCGATGAGCGTGCCGCTGTCGCTGCCACTCCAGGTGATCGCGGTGCCCCCCGAGGTCAATGCCGTGGTGGGCGCCGTCAGCGTATAGGTCAGCGTGTCGCCATCGACATCGGTGGCGACCACGCGACCGCTGGCGGTCGCGGAATCCGTGGTATCGGAGGTGCCCTGTGTATCGGGTACACCACCCGGCAGGCCCTCTTCGGAAACCGTGGCACTGTAGCCTTGATCCACGATTACCGGGGCGTCGTTGATCGCATGCACGGTGACCGGAATCGCCACGCTGGTCGTGGCGCTGTCATCGTTGCTTTTCTCGGTCGAGGTGACCGCAGCCGTCAGATCGATCGTGCCGTTGTAGTTGGCCGCCGGCTTGAGCGTCAGCGTATCGAGGTTCCAGCCGCTCAGATCCACGCTGGCACTGCCGCTGCTGCCGACGAAGGTATGGCTGCCATCGCTCAGGGTGGCACCTGCCGGAATCCCGCTCAGCGTGACAGCGCCAAGCGTCTCCGAGCCGTCGGTATCGGTCAACGCCGCGGCGATCTTGGACAGGTGGATGACCGAGTCCTCATCGCCTTCGTTCATGGCGTAGAGCTGGTAGTAGCCGTTGCCATGGCCATCGCTGCCGAGCAACCCGGAGTGGTTGACGTTGGCGGCGTCGAGTGCGCTGACATCCTGCATCAGCACATAGTTGGTGGTATTGAGCGGTACCGGCGCGCCGCCGTCGACACCGACATTGAGGCTGTAGTGCCCCGGACCATTCTGATTGTGCTGGTAGAGATCGAGCGTGTAGTAACCGTTCACGCTTGGCACGAAGGAGCCCGAGTAAGCGCCCTTGGGCTCACCAGTGCCATTGGTTTCCCCCCAGGTCGCCTGGGCGACCACGTTGCCGCCGACCAGCAGACGAATACTGTCATCGCCGACTCCACTGAAGGTGTAGGTCTTGCCCGCCTCCAGATACATCAGGCCGGAGATATGAGTCGCGGTTCCCACGGGCACATCGCCATTGGCGGCGTCAGTGGTGTTACCACTGGTCGCCGGCGTGTCGGCCGCGTCGATCGTCGACTGTAGTGTCGCCGGATTGGCGCCGTCGCCGCTGGTGCCCAAGGGTAGACCGGTAAAGGTCTCCTTGAGCAACCCGCTACCGTTGGCGCTGTTGCCGCTCAGCGTCAGCGAGGGCGCATCGGCCACTGCCGTGACATTGATCGTGGCCGTCGCCGGCGTCGAATCCTGGCCACCCTGGTCGTCGGTCGCCGTGTACTTGAGCGAGGTGGTACCCGACCAGTTGCCATCGGGCTTGAAGTAGACCGTCGCCCCATTGTCACTGGCTGCGAGAGTCGCTCCGGTCGTCAACAGCTGAGTGCCGGCTGCATCGCTGTAGAACTTGCCATTGGACCCGAGCGATGTGATCTGGAAGCTCGCGATCGAACCATCCACGTCCGTACCGGACAGGTCGACAGCAATCAGCGGGGAGGGATCTTCGGTACCGGTGACACTGACATCCCTTGCCTCAGGCAGCTCGTTGGTACCCGCGATGGTCACCGAGATCGTCTTCGCGGTGCCATCGAGGGTGGTCACGGTGAAGTTCTCGACCTTGGTCTCACCGGCCTTCAGATACTGCACGGCGCTATTGGCAACGCTGTAACTCCAGTTGCCACCGGCCGTGATGGCAAGCGTACCCAGTGTGCCGGCGGCGGCACTGGCATTGCCCGGCACGAAGGCACTCTGACCATCGTCAGCGTCGCTGACCGCCAAGGAGCCCTTGGTCGTCAGATTGCCCGCGGCGTTGACGTTGGTGTCTTCAATCACCGAGCCGGTGTCGACCCCAGAGATGACCGGTGCATCGTTGGTGCCGATGACCGTCACGGTCAGGGTGGATGTGTCGGTACCGCCCTGGCCATCGCTGATGGTGTAGGTGAACTCGTCACTGCTCCGGCCATCTTCAGGCAGCCCGCGGGTCGCCTGACGGTTGGCATCCAGAGCATAACTGTAGCTACCGTCCGCCTCGAGCGTGAGCGTGCCATAGACGCCCTGAAGGGTCACACTCTCGCCACTGGCAACGCTGGACTGTGTGCCCGCTTGCGTATTGGCAACGCTGGTCACCGTCAGCGGATCGCTCTCCGGATCGCTGTCGTTGGCCAGAACGTTACCGCTGGCCAACGTCGAACCGGGATCGATGACACTGGCACTGCCGTAGATAGTGCCGCCATTCAGTGCCGTGAGTGTGGTCGGCGTGCCGAGCGCATGTGTTTCCACGTTCATGGGAGTGGCACGACCATCGGTCGTCACGATCAGCAAGTCACCGCTGGCGCCCTGTGCCAACCCATAGACATCGCTACCCATGCTTGCCACCACGGTCGTGGAAGCATTGCCTTGTACATCGGTCTGAATGCTGCCATCAGCGTTCAGCGCCACCTCGAGCACCCGTCCGCTCGAGTCGGAGACATAGAGGTGGTCACTACCGATATATTGAAGATCGCCGCCCGCGGTGAAGCCGGTCGCGGCAATCTTGGTAGCGGTCATCGTTGTCGGATCGATCGAGAACAGCCCTGGTGTGACAGCGCTGGCGGCAACCAGCTTGCCATCCGGCATGGATGCCAGCGAGTTGATCTGAGAGAGACCTGACACGGATCCCAACGCGGTTGCCACTCCCGTCGTGGCATGAATGCTGTAGAGAGTCGAAGCGTTCGACGAGTCGGTGAAAGCCACACCGTACAACGTACCCGGCGTGCCGCTGCTGGAAATATCCCCCAGATTGCGGATAGCACTGCCGGCGTCATCCCTGATCGCGACGCTGGTCTGGCTGCCCGTGGTCAAGTTCCAGGTTTCGAGCGTACCCTCTGCGGTCGCGATATAGACAAAGTCCGGCTTGGCCGTGACCTCAGCAGCATCCGGCCGTGCCACCGGGGCATCGTTGGTACCGGTGACTGTCACGGTCAAGGTGGCAGTATCGGAGCCTCCCTGACCATCGCTGNNGTGGTGTCTTGCTGATCCGCGGCCAGGTGATCGAACGCCGTTCCCGGATTGAAGCTGTAGGAACCATCCGCGTTCAGCGTGAAGGTACCGCCGTTGGAGCCGGCGATGGCGGTGCCCACATTGGCATCGTTGCCATTGACCGCGCTGACATTCAGCGTGCCGCCGTCGACATCGCTGTCGTTGGCCAGGACACCCTGGGCGGCGGCGACATTGAGGGTGTCATTCTCGCCCGTGCTGCCGGTATCAGCGACTGCCACCGGGGCATTGTTGGTGCCGGTCACTGTGACGGTCAGCGTCGAGGTAGCCGTGCCTCCCTGACCATCGCTGACTGTGTAGCCGATCTGGGTAGTATCCGTTTGCCCTGCGCCCAGACGATCGAACGCCGAGCCCGGATCGAAGCT
>NZ_PZJK01000016.1:0-45097 GCF_003206675.1 Salinicola sp. RZ23 | reverse complement strand
CTTTTTTTGCGCTGCATTGCGTGCCCCGAGCGGTCATGCCCGGGGTGAGATCACTTCTCGACGAAGGCGCGCTCGATCACGTAATCCCCCGGCTCGCCCATGCGCGGCGAGATGGAGAAGCCCAGCTCGTCGAGCAGGTCGCTGGTCTCGTCGAGCATCGCCGGGCTGCCGCAGATCATGGCGCGATCCTGCTTGGGATCCAGCGGCGGCAGGCCGGTATCTGCAAACAGCTTGCCGCTGCGGATATGATCGGTCAGGCGTCCGGTGGTGTGGAAATCCTCGCGGGTCACCGTGGGGTAGTAGACCAGCTTTTCGCTGATCTCTTCGCCCAGATACTCGTGTGCCGGTAACTCCTTGCCGATGAAATCGGCATAGGCGAGCTCGCTCACGTGACGCACACCGTGAATCAGCACCACCTTCTCGAAGCGCTCGTAGACCTCCGGGTCCTGGATCAGGCTCATGAAGGGTGCCAGCCCGGTCCCGGTGGAGAGCATGTAGAGGTTGCGCCCCGGCAGCAGGTCGTCGCACACCAGCGTGCCGGTGGGCTTGCGGCTGACCATGACCTGGTCACCGACCTGCAGGTGCTGCAGGCGCGAGGTGAGCGGGCCATCGGGCACCTTGATGCTGAAGAACTCGAGGTGATCCTCGTAGTTGGGGCTGGCAATGGAGTAGGCGCGCACCAGCGGCTTGCCTTCCACTTCCAGTCCGATCATCACGAACTGACCGTTCTTGAAGCGCAGACCGCGATCGCGGGTGGTGCGGAAGCTGAACAGGGTGTCGTTCCAGTGATGAACGCTGAGGACTTCTTCCAGCGCGAACTTGCTCATGAAAGGCTCCTTTGAACGGATCGAGAATAGAACAGATCGAAAAAGAATAAGTGGATGACCTGAGTAGATGCCGAGACTATAAGAAGCGGATGCTATTCTGTTAAGTGGATTGTTTGGATAAGGTTTATCGAGCCTATCGATATAGGAGCCCGCCATGCGCTACACCCTGCGTCAGCTCGAGGTGTTCGTCGCCATCGCCCAGCATCAGAGCGTCTCGCGGGCGGCCGAGACCCTGGCGCTGTCCCAGTCGGCGACCAGCGCCGCACTGGCCGAGCTGGAGCGCCAGTTCGACTGCCAGTTGCTCGACCGCATCGGCAAGCGGCTCAAGCTCAACGCCCTGGGCTTCCAGCTGCTGCCCAAGGCGGTGGCGCTGCTCGACCGTGGCGAAGAGATCGAGGAGCTGCTCAAGGGCCAGCGCGGCATCGGCTCGCTGGAGGTCGGTGCCACACTGACCATCGGCAACTACCTGGCCACCCTGCTGATCAGCGACTTCATGCAGCGCTATCCCGAGAGCCGGGTACGCCTGCAGGTGCGCAATACCGCCTCGATCGTCGAGCGGATCGCCCTGCACGAGCTCGACCTGGGCCTGATCGAGGGTGACTGTCAGCACGACGATATCGTCATTCAGCCGTGGATCGATGACGATCTGACCGTGTTCTGCTCCCCCCGCCATCCGCTGGCCGCCGAGGGCAGCGCCGATATCGAGCGCCTGCTGCGTGAATCGTGGATCATGCGCGAGGTGGGATCGGGCACGCGGCGCACCCTGGAGCACGCCATGCGCCACCGGCGTGGCCGCTTCGACATCCTGCTGGAGCTGGAGCATACCGAAGGGATCAAGCGCGCAGTGGAGTCGGGGCTGGGCATCGGCTGCGTCTCGCGGCTGGCGCTGCGCGACGCCTTCCGCCGCGGCAGCCTGGTACCCATCGCAACACCGGAGCTCGACCTGACGCGCAGCTTCGCCTTCATCTGGCATCGCCACAAGTATCTCACCACGGCGATGCGCGAGTTTCTCAGGCTATGTCGCGAGATGACCGCCGACGCCCGACGCAGCGACGAGATAGACCTGCCGCCGGTGCCGTGACCTCGGCAGGCGAAGCGGACCTGCGGGGCGGGGCCGCCACCGGAATACAGAAAACAGAAACGCGGATGGCGCCAGACGCCATCCGCGTATCGTCACCACCTGGGGTGTTCGAGACCCCAGACGTGGGCGGGTCTCAGTGCCAGCCGAGCTGTGCGGCGATATCCGCCTCGCTGGCCTTGGAGAGATCCTTGTCGATGGACTGGGTGACCATCTCGAGGGTGGGCTTGTCGAGCTTGTCGCGAAGCTGTCCCAGGAACTGCGGCGCGGCGATCAGCACCAGCTCGTCGGCCTTGCCCTGGGTACGCGCATCGCGCAGGTAGCTCGCCACCTCCTTGGCGAAGAACATCGCCTGCTTCTCCGAGGTGGCGTCCTCGTTGCCGGTCTGGCGCCGGCTCGGCCCCGAAGTCGACTCACCCTTGCCACCGGTGCGCAAGTCACCGGTGTGCAGCTGCGACTCCGGATGCGTCAGCGTCTCGATCTCGCGCATGACCCGCGCCTCGCGGGCGAAGATGCGGGCACGCGCCGCATCGGCGACCACCACGTAGACCTTGTCCATGAGCCATTCTCCTTTTCCGTGGATAGGGCATGTCCGTGGGTAACACATGCCCGTGGATAGCACGCTCTAAGCGTGGTCGAGAATGGCGCTACGCTCAAGCATGGCTCAGCGCCGGCCGCGCGCTGTCGGCGTCGAGCTTGAAACCGCCGACGATCGCTGCCAGCTGGGTCGCCTGATCGTGGAGCTGCTCGGCGGCGGCGGTGGACTGCGCCACCATGGCCGCATTCTGCTGGGTCATCTGGTCGAGCTCGCCCACCGCCTGATTGACCTGCCCCACCCCCTGGCTCTGCTCCTGGGCGGCAACGTTGATCTCGGAGAGCGTCGCCGCCACGCGCGAAATGGCATCGACGATCGCGCTCATGCTGTCGCCGGCGGAGCGCATCAGCTCGGTGCCTTCGCGGGTCTGCGCCACCGAGGTCCCGATCAGCGTCTTGATCTCGGTGGCGGCGGTGGCAGAGCGGCTCGCCAGCTGGCGTACCTCACCGGCGACCACCGCGAAGCCGCGACCTTGCTCGCCGGCGCGCGCGGCCTCCACGGAGGCGTTGAGGGCGAGCAGATTGGTCTGGAACGCGATCTCCTCGATCAGCCGCACGATATCGGCAATCTCTTCGGTGCGCCCGTTGAGCTGCTCGATGGTCTCCACCGCACGCCCCACCACCTCGCCGCCACGTACGGCACGCTCGCTGGCATCACGGGCCAGCTGGTCGGTCTCGCTGGCGGCATTGGCGGTGTTCTCCACCGTGCCGGAAATCTGCTCCATGGCCGTGGAGGTCTCCTGCAGGTGGCTCGCCGCGGTCTCGGTCTGGCGCGACAGATCCTGACTGGCGCGGGCGATCTCCTCGGAGGCCTGGCGCACCGACTGGCTGGTGACGTTGACCTGGCTCAGCACCTCGGAGATCTTGCCGGCGAAGGCGTTGAACGCCATCGCGATCTGGGCGATCTCGTCGCGACCCTCGATCACCAGCCGGCGGCTCAGATCACCGTCACCGTCAGCAATGTCGGCCATGGCGTCGCGCGCCGCCTCGAGCCGGCGAAAGCCCGGCGACACCAGCAGCCACAGCAGCAGCGAGACGATCAGCGCCGCCACCAGCAGCGACACCAGGGTGGTCTTGAACAGGCTACTGGCGCCAGCATTGGCCTCGGCGCGATCCAGCGCGATCACCAGGCGCCAGCTCGTACCGGGCACCTCGACCGCGTAGAGCAGCACCGTGCGCCCGTCGATCACGCTCGGCGTCGGTAGCGGACTCCGGGTCAAGGCCTTGAGCTTCGCCGCATCGAGCCCGGGATCGATCTCGTTCGCCGGCTTCAGGCTCAGCGCGGCATCGCGGTAGGCGACGATGGTGCCGTCGGCATCGGCCAGGAAGGCAAAGCTCTTGGGCGTGGGCTGGATCGAGAGCACGTTCTCCTGCACCTCGTCGAGGGGCACGTCGGCACCGGCCACGCCCAGCAGCTTGCCGTCACGCAGGATCGGGGTGGCGAAGGCGACGACCAGCTTGTTCGTCACCATATCGAGATAGGGATCACTGGCGGTGGTCTGCCCCGCCGCCACCGTCTTGCGGTACCAGGGCCGCTGGGTCGGATCGTAGTCCGCCGGCGGCTCCCAGCCATCGTTGGTGATCAGACGCTTGTCCGGCGTGCCCAGATAGACCTGACTGAAACCGCCGGCGCTGGCGGTCTGCTGCAGTGCGGGAATCAGGGTGTCGCCGCCCACCGCCGGCGCCACCGCCTCGATCAGCTTGCGCTTCGATGCCGCCCAGGCGGCAATTGCATCGCGATGCCCCTTGGCTACCGATTCGAGCAGATCCTGATTGACCGACTGCTGGTGACGGCTGACCAGCCAGTAGCTGATACCGCCGGTAGCCGCAAGCGCAACCAGGATCATCGCCAGACAGCCGGCCATGATACGAATCTTGAAGGATTTCAGCATGCTAAGGTCCGTTGGGAGAGTCCGTTGAGAAGTTCGGCTCAACTATCATCGGCCTCTCGGAAACGAACTTGATGCTGGTGGATTCCGCGCCACGCAGCCGGCGCGCGTCATAGCCTCAAGACATCGCCGTGCGCGGGCCCGCTGCGGCGGCCGCGGCTGCAGCGGGCGCCCACGGTGGCGTCTTCAGCTCGCGGCGGGCGGGATCCAGGCGATCATGTCGACCTCGACGTCAGCGCCCCCGGCGAGCCCGGTCACACCGATGCAGGTACGCGTCGGTAGCGGCGCCTCGAAGTAGCTGGCGTAGATGCCGTTGACCTCGTCGAAGTGCCCCATGTTGGTGATGAAGACCCGGCTCTGGACCACGTGCTCGAAGCTGCTGCCCACCGCTTCCAGCACGATCGCCAGATTCTGCATCACGCGGTGGGTCTGCTCGGTGAAGGTTCCCAGCAGCATCTCGTTGGTCTCCGGCACCGTCGGCATCTGCCCGGTGATGAACACCAGGTCATTCACCCGACAGGCGTGGGAAAAGGGCGCGATCGGCTGCGGCGCGCCGGCGACCATGCGTTTGTCGATGCCCATGTCAGTGCCCCAGGATCTGGCTCAGGAACAGCTGCGTACGCTCCGAGCGGGGATGGTTGAAGAAGGTCTCCGGCGGCGCCTCCTCGATGATCTGGCCCTGGTCCATGAAGATCACCCGGTCGGCCACGGTCTTGGCGAAGCCCATCTCGTGGGTCACGCAGAGCATGGTCATGCCCTCGTGGGCGAGCTCGATCATGACATCGAGCACCTCCTTGATCATCTCCGGGTCGAGCGCCGAAGTGGGCTCGTCGAACAGCATCACCTCCGGGCGCATGCAGAGCGCCCGGGCGATCGCCACGCGCTGCTGCTGACCGCCGGAGAGCTGCCCCGGGTACTTGCGCGCCTGGTTGGCGATCTGCACCCGTTCGAGGTACTCCATGGCGGTCTTCTCGGCTTCCGCGCGCGGCTTCTTCTGTACCCAGATCTGCGCCAGGCAGCAGTTCTCCAGCACTGTCAGGTGCGGGAACAGGTTGAAGTGCTGGAACACCATGCCGACATTGCGCCGGATCTGCTCGATCCGCTTGATGTCGTGGTTCATGGGGATGCCGTTGACCGCGATCGAGCCCTGCTGATGCTCCTCCAGATGGTTGATGCAGCGGATCATGGTCGACTTGCCCGAGCCCGAGGGGCCGCAGATGACGATGCGCTCGCCCCGAGCAACGGTCAGGTCGATGTCGCGCAGCACGTGGAAGCTGCCGTACCACTTGTTGAGATGCTCGATCTGGATCATCGGCTCGTCGCCGGAGGCCGAACCCGCGACCGCTTGCGCTTCACTCATGGCTTGATTCCTGCCTTCATTGTCATTGTCTCGCCCATGCCCCGGGCGGCACTCGGCGGCCCGGGGCGTCACGTTCCAGGTGCTGGCCGCTGGCGGGCTCAGCGCCGATAGCTGGTATTGAGGCGCCGCTCGATGTACTGGCTGTAGCGCGACATGCTGAAACAGAAGATCCAGAACACCAGCGCCGCGAATACATAGCCCTCGGTGGAGAAGCCCAGCCAGTTGGAATCGGTGAGCCCGGCGCGGATGATCGCCAGCAGATCGAACAGCCCGATGATCAGCACCAGCGAGGTGTCCTTGAACAGCGCGATGAAGGTGTTGACGATCCCCGGGATCACCAGCTTCAACGCCTGCGGCAGGATGATCAGCCCCATCCGCTGCCAGTAGCCCAGACCCAGCGCCTGCCCGGCCTCGTTCTGTCCCTTGCCGATCGCCTGCAGCCCACCGCGGACCACCTCGGCCATGTAGGCGCTCCAGAAGAACATGATGCCGATCAGCGCCCGCAGCAGCTTGTCGAACTCGACGTTGCCGGGCACGAACAGCGGCAGCATCACCGAAGCCATGAACAGCACCGTGATCAGCGGCACACCGCGCCAGAACTCGATGAAGATGACGCACACGCTCTTGACGAACGGCATCTTGGAGCGCCGCCCCAGGGCCAGGATCACCCCCAGCGGCAGCGAGCCGACGATGCCCACCGTGGCCACGGTCAGGGTCAGCATCAGCCCGCCCCAGGCGCGGGTGGGCACCTCGGGCAGGCCGAAGTGGCCGCCCAGCAGCAGGAACCAGGCGATGATCGGAAAGCCGATCAGCGTAAACAGGCCGACCAGGCGCTTCTTGGGCAGCCGCGGGATCGCCAGCCACGCCACCAGCACCGCCATCAAGGCGAACACGATATCCACCCGCCAGCGCTCGGCGGCCGGGTAAAAGCCATAGATGATCGACTCGAAGCGGGCCGAGATGAACACCCAGCAGGCGCCGCTGCCGGTGCAGTCCGCGCGGGTCGAGCCGAGGAAGTTGGCATCGACCACCGCCCACTTCAAGAATGGCCACAGGATCCACGCCAGCAGGCCGATCACCACCACCGAGACCACGCTGTTGAGCGGCCCGTTGAACAGGTTGGCGCGCAGCCAGCCGCTGATCCCGCGGCGCTGATCCGGGGCCTCGCGCGCCTCGATCATCTGAGTGCGAAATGTCGATTCACGCATCTCATCGCTCCTTCAGCAGCGTGCGGGCGTTGTAGAGGTTCATCAGGAACGACACCGTCAGGCTGATCACCAGATAGACCGCCATGGTCATGGCGATGATCTCGATCGCCTGCCCGGTCTGGTTCAGGGTGGTACCGGCGAAGACCGCCACCAGATCGGGATAGCCGATCGCCGTGGCCAGCGACGAGTTCTTGATCAGGTTGAGATACTGGCTGGTCATCTGCGGCACGATCACCCGCATCGCCTGCGGAATCACGATCTTGCGCAGAGTGATGCCACCGGGCAGGCTCAGCGAGCGCGCCGCTTCGGTCTGGCCGTGGGAGACCGAGAGGATGCCGGAGCGCACGATCTCGGCGATGAACGCCGCGGTGTAGATCGACAGCGCCAGCCACAGTGCCACCAGCTCGGGCAGGATGTTGATCCCGCCGCGGAAGTTGAAGCCCCTGAGTTCGGGGAGGGTCCACGCCAGCGGGGCGCCGCTGGCCAGGAACACGATCAGCGGCAGGCCGATGACGATGGCCGCCCCGATCCAGTAGACCGGCAGCGCCTGGCCGGTGGCCATCTGTCGGCGCTTGGCGAAGCGCGCGAAGAGCAGCGTGGCGACCACTGCGATCAGCAGCGCCCAGAGCGTGGCGGAGAACCCCGGCAGCGGCTGCGGGTCGGGCATCACCACCCCACGCACGTTGAAGAAGAACAGATCGAACAGCGACATGCTGTCGCGCGGCGAGGGCAGTGCCCGCAGTACCGCGTAGTACCAGAACAGAATCTGCACCAGCAGCGGGATGTTGCGGAAGATCTCGACGTAGATGGTGGCCAGCCGCGCCAGCAGCCAGTTGGTCGACAGCCGAGCGATGCCGACCGCGAAACCGATCAGGGTCGCGGCGACAATGCCCAGGGCCGAGACCAGCAGGGTGTTGAGCAGGCCGACGACGAAGGTGGTGCCGTAACTGGAGTCGCTGGTGTAGTCGATCAGCGTTTGCGGGATCGAGAAGCCTGCACGCCCTTCGAGGAAACCGAAGCCGGTCTGGATACCGCGGGATTCCAGGTTGTTGAGGGTGTTGTGGACGAGATAACCGATGAAACCGGCCAGGATCAGAAACAGCACGGCCTGGACGATCAGCGCACGAACGGTGGGATTCCGCCACAGCGGCCCCTGCCCTCGGCGTGGCAGCGAGGTGGATGGACGCAGCATGAGAAGTCGTGTCTCTACTCGAGCGGTGAGCGGCAACGGCTCCCGGCACACAGGCCGGGAGACGACGTCAGGAAACGCCAGCTAGCCGCGCCGCCAGCGCCCTCTCGGGCAGCCGGCGGGCGGCGTCGCGCACTCAGCGAATCGGCGGTGCGTACTGGATACCGCCCTGGTTCCACAAGGCGTTGATGCCACGCTCGAGCCCCATCGGCGAGTCCTTGCCCACGGTGCGGTCGAACACTTCACCGTAGTTGCCCACCATCTTGACGATGTTGTAGGCCCAGTCGTTGCTGATACCCATCTGCTCGCCGTAGTTGCCATCCTTGCCCAGCAGGCGGGCGATGTCCGGATTGGGCGGGTTGTCGCGCATCTGATCGACGTTCTGGCTGGTCACCCCCAGCTCTTCGGCGTCGAGCATCGCGAACAGGGTCCACTTGACGATGTCGAACCACTGGTCGTCACCCTGGCGCACCACCGGACCCAGCGGCTCCTTGGAGATACGCTCGGGCAGGATCTCGACGCTGCTGGGGTCGGCCAGCTGCAGGCGCAGTGCCGCCAGCTGCGAGGAGTCGGAGGTGAGCACGTCACAGCGCCCGCTGTCGAAGCCCTGGGCGGTCTGGTCGGAGGTATCGAAGGCGACCTGCTGGAACTGCATGTCGTTGGCCTTGAAGTAGTCGGCCATGTTGAGTTCGGTGGTGGTACCCGCCTGTACGCAGATGGAAGCGCCGTCCAGCTCCTTGGCGCTCTTGATGCCGAGATCCTTGCGCACCAGGAAGCCCTGGCCATCGTAGAAGTTGACCCCGGTGAAGTTGAGCCCCAGCGAGTTGTCGCGGGTAGCGGTCCAGGTGGTGTTGCGCGAGAGCACATCGATCTCGCCCGACTGCAGCGCGGTAAAGCGCTCCTTGGCGGTCAGCGGCGAGAACACCACCTTGGTCGGATCACCCAGCACGGCGGCGGCGACGGCACGGCACACTTCGACATCGATGCCGGTCCACTTGCCGTTCTCATCGGGAGAGGAGAAACCGGTGAGCCCCGTGCTGACGCCGCACTTGAACTCGCCGTTGCTTTTCACGTTATCCAAGGTGGCAGCCTGAGCCTGGGACGTCGCCAGTGCCGTCAATGCGGCAGCGGAGAGAAGAGACAGGCTTTTGTTCTTGTGGCGCATGGTGGAATCCACTCCCTTGCGTTGTCATTTAAGTGCATGTCGAAGCATGCCCAAAACAAATTAGCAAAGTCCGTTCCACTTTCGCGCTAGCGCCTGAAAATCCTGGATTCAACGCTCGCCTAGGACGCTTACGATCTCTACCTACACTCTCGGCATGACGCAAACTGCGAAAACACGGGCAACATTCTGTTTCAAAAGCGTGCGCGGGATAGCGTTGCGCACCAAAAGAAGGCGTCGAGGGATGGCACTAGCGTTGAATCGAGCCACCGGTGATGGCGACGATGCCACCAATGGATAAGAAGACGTCGATCAACGCCTGCGCAGAGAGTACAGGCGGCAGGGGCAGCGCTACCACGTGCCTGGCATAGACGACGGGGAAGCGCCTCAGGGCGCGCCGGTACTGGCCGCGGCAGCGCGTCGCCGACGACAGCGGCGTATCCTCGCGCCGAGCAGCGCGGCCACTGTGGCCCCCAGCGCATTGGCCAGGATATCCTCCCAATCGCCGCCGGCGCGGCCAGGGACCCACAGCTGCAGATACTCGATGACGATGCCGAATACGAGCGCGATCATCCAGGCGCGTGCCCAGGCCCAGCGCCGTACGGCGAGTCCCAGCCACAGGGTCAGTCCGGCGTAGCCGACGACGTGATTGAACTTGTCCCACGGCAGGTATCGCGGCATCTCGGCCCCCGGCGTCAGGCTGCCCCAGGCCACCCCGATAGCCCAGGCCATCACGGCCAGCAGGGCCAACCTGCGCCAGGCGCCGCGGCGTTGTCGTGTCATCGGCTGACCTCGCAAAGCGTGGACGGTAGCCCCAGCCGCGTGCAGAGCGTGGCATCGAGCCGTTCGCGCCAGCGCGGGTCGTCCTCCAGCCGCGCGTCGTTGTCCGGTGCCAGACGCCGACGATAGCGCCCGATCCCGCGATAGACGGCGTTGCGCAGCGGCGCCGGCACCCAGCGCAGCCATGCCAGCAGCCGCCAGCCCGAGCGGAGCCGGCTCCCTAACCGCCACAGCGCCTCGCTCTCCTCGTGAAGCTCACCGCCGGTGACATACCGGATCGTGTCGCAGCGTTCGAGATCACGCCCGAAGTGGTGCCCCACGCGCCGCCCCAGCGCGGTATCGAGCCCACTCAGCACCAGGCCGGCGCCAGACTCGCGTTCATGCGCCAGCAGCCAGCGCACCGCGCGCCGGCAGAACGGGCACTCGGCATCGAACAGCAGCAGGCCGTCGACGCCGTCATCGACCGCCTCAGCGGTGATAGGCCGGGCTCGATTCATGCAGCGCGTCGAAGAAGGCGGTGACGTGATCGGGGTTGGTGAACTGGCTGATACCGTGGCCCAGATTGAACACATGCCCCGGACCGTGGCCGAAGCTCTCCAGCACCCGCTTGACCTCGGTGCCGATCTGTTCGGGCGGTGCAAACAGCACGTTGGGGTCGAGGTTACCCTGCAGCGCCACGCGCTCGCCGACCCGCCGCCGCGCGTCGCCGAGCTCGGTGGTCCAGTCGAGGCCGACGGCGTCGCAGCCGCTGTCGGCGATCGACTCCAGCCACTGCCCACCGTTCTTGGTGAACAGGATCACCGGCACCCGGCGGCCATCGTGCTCGCGGATCAGCCCGCCGACGATGCGCCGCATGTAGGCCAACGAGAACGCCTCATAGGCCGGGGTCGACAGCGCCCCGCCCCAGGTGTCGAAGATCTGCACCACCTGGGCGCCGGCACGGATCTGGGCGTTGAGATAGTCGGTCACCGCCGTGGCGAGCAGGCCCAGCAGAGTGTGCAGGGTCTGCGGGTCACCGTAGAGCATCGCCTTGATATGGCGGAAATCCTTGCTCGAGCCGCCCTCGACCATGTAGGTCGCCAGGGTCCAGGGGCTGCCGGAGAAGCCGATCAGCGGCACCCGGCCGTTGAGCTCGCGGCGAATGGTGCGCACCGCGTTCATCACGTAGTCGAGATCGTGCTCGGCATCCGGCGCACTCAGCGCGGCGACCTCGGCGGCGGTCCGCACCGGATGGCGGAACTTGGGCCCCTCACCGGTCTCGAAATAGAGCCCCAGGCCCATGGCGTCGGGAATGGTGAGGATATCGGAGAACAGGATCGCGGCATCGAGCGGATAGCGCGCCAGCGGCTGCAGCGTCACCTCGCAGGCCATCTCGGCGTTGCGGCACAGATCCATGAAACTACCGGCCTCGGCGCGGGTCGCGCGGTACTCCGGCAGATAGCGGCCGGCCTGGCGCATCATCCAGACCGGTGTGCGGTCAACCGGTTGGCGAGCCAGGGCCCGCAGCAGGCGATCGTTTTGCAGTGTCATAGCGCTCTTCGCACGGGAGATTTGCCAGCAGTGTAACGGATAGACGCGCAAGCCTGATATAATGCTGCCCCTCAACGTCAGGGGTGAGCCCGCACCTTAACCGCAGGGCCCGTATCGCGAGGTCATCGTGTCGATCCGTTTCATCGCCGCATCGCAGCTGCCCACACCCTGGGCGACCTTCACGCTGCACGGCTTCCAGGAAGAGTCCACCGGCAAGGAGCACGTCGTGCTCACCCTTGGCGACGTCACCACGCCGGAGCCGGTGCTGGCCCGCGTCCACTCCGAGTGTCTGACCGGTGACGCCCTGTTCTCGATGCGCTGCGACTGCGGCTATCAGCTGCAGGAAGCGCTCAAGCGCATCGCCGACGAGGGGCGCGGCGCGCTGCTCTACCTGCGCCAGGAGGGCCGCGGCATCGGCCTGCTCAACAAGATCCGCGCCTATGCCCTGCAGGACGCCGGCGCCGACACCGTGGAAGCCAACGAGCGTCTCGGCTTCGGTGCCGATCAGCGCCGCTACGACATCTGCGTCCCGATGCTCGAACATCTCGGCATCCCCGCGCTGCGTCTGATGACCAACAATCCGCGCAAGGTCGAAGCACTCAGCCGCGATGGCGTGCGCATTCACGAGCGTCTTGCGATCACCACCGGGCGCAACCCCTTCAACGAGCACTACCTGACCACCAAGGTCGGCAAGCTCGGCCACATGATGGCGCTCGACGACTTCACCCCCGCCAGCGACGTCGACATCGAGCGCGACGCCTGAATCGGCATCGCCGGGCCTTCCGGCGACGTCATCGTTGCGTCATCATGAGACGGGAGACTGAACACTGGCCCGGCGTGCCGGTCCAAACGGTATCCCCGCTCTCGATCCTGCCTCACCTCCGCAGGAGGCTCAGCCATCATGCTCGACTCCGACTCACGCCATCTCTCGCACTCTCAAGACACGCCCCCGGCACAAGTCTCGCCTCCCCAGACCTCGGGCGAGGAGGAGTACACCCGGCTGGAGGAGTGGCTGCACAGCATCAGCCACGGGATCGGCGCGGCGCTGAGCCTCGCCGGCATGATCGTACTGATCGTGCTGGCCAGCATCGCCGCCGAGGTCGACCCGTGGAAGATCGTCAGCGTCTCGCTCTACGGCAGCTGCCTGCTGCTGCTCTACACCGTTTCGACCCTCTACCACGGTTTTCGCAGCCAGCGCCTGAAGCGTGTCTTCCAGACCTTCGACCACTGCGCCATCTATCTGCTCATCGCCGGCACCTACACCCCCTTTCTGCTGGTCAACCTGCGCGGGCCGATGGGCTGGGCGCTGTTCGGCGTGATCTGGGGGCTGGCCCTGGGCGGGATCGCCCTGCGCCTGATCTGGCCCCAACGCTTCAATCTGCTGCGGGTCTTTATCTACCTGATCATGGGCTGGCTGATCGTGATCGCCGCCGACAGTCTCACCACCCAGTTGCCCACCACCGGCCTTGCGCTACTCGTCGCCGGCGGCATCACCTACACGGTCGGCGTGCTGTTCTACGCCCTGCGCGTGATTCCCTTTCACCACGCCATCTGGCACCTGTTCGTGATCGGCGGCAGCGTCTGCCACTTCCTCGCCATCTACACCGCGGTGCTGCCGTTCGAGACGTGATCCGGCGCCAGGGTGGTGAGCGTCATTCCCAGCCCACTGCCAGCAGGGCCTGCCAAGGCCCTGGAGCAGCGACCAGGTCGAGCATGGCAACCGCATCATCTTCGACCGAGATGCGTGACCGCCCTTGGGCATCCCTCACCAACCGACTCCGTCCCAGCACAGAGTTCCCGGTTCGCTCACCGGGCACGATCTTCATGCGTGACTCCCCCCGCTTACCCCCTGGGATGCGCGCGCCGAACGCGCCACGCGCTGACTGCCCCAGACGCTGAGCAATACGACACCGGTACCGAAAAGCTGCAGGGCGGAGAGGCTTTGATCCAGCCATAGCCAGCCCAACAGCACAGCACTGAGAGGACTCAGAAAGCCCAGGGCCGAGACCCGCGCGGGGCCGAATGTCTCGATACCGCGAAACCACAGCCAGTAAGTCAGGGCAGCCCCCGCTCCCCCCAACCAGAGGTAGCCCGCGACATTACGCCAGGACGGCGCAGGAAAGCCGGGCTCCAGCAGTAGTGCGACCGGTAGTAGCAAGAGTCCACCGGCAACCAGTTGCCAGGCGGTAAAGGTGAGCGCCGAGACGGGCGGCCGCCAACGTTTGGTCAGCACGCTACCCAGCGCCATCGAACCGGCAGCCCCCAGTGCGGCCACCACTCCGGTACTATCCAGCTGCATGTCCGGCTCGATCAGCAGTAGCGCAACCCCGAACAGCCCAGCCAATGCCGCGATGACGCTCGCACCGCGCCAGGGCGCGCCCAGTAGCCATTGCGATAGCACCAGCACCATCAGCGGCTGCGTCGCACCCAGCGTGGCGGCGATCCCTCCGGGAAGCCGATAGGCGGCCACGAATAGCAGCGCCCAGAAGACGGCGAAGTTCAAACCACCCAGCAGCAACAGTCGTCCGACCCACGACCAAGGCGGCAGACGCCTGACACAGAGCAGCAGCAATAAGCCGGCGGGCAGGGCACGCAACACCCCCGCCATCAGCGGAAAACCCGGCGGCAACAGCTCGGTGGTCACCAGATAGGTCGAACCCCAGATCGCCGGCGCCAGCGCTGCACCGGCCAACGTCCACGCCTCTCGCATCGTCTCTCTCCCTGTACTCTAATTAGTTTGACATCAAACAATATAGCTTGACGTCAAGATACATCGTTATTGTTTGACGTCAAGATAAAAACGTCCGATGCTACGCGACATGGACCAAGTCGATCACATTCTGCGTCAGTGGCACGCCGAGCGGCCCGATCTCGATGTCGTGCCCATGGGCCTACTGGGCCGCCTGAAGCGCCTGACGCAACATCTCTCCCAACGTACGGAGGCGGTACTGGCCGAGCACGGCCTGACCCCCGCGGATTTCGACGTGCTGGCGACGCTGCGCCGCGCCGGGAGTCCCTATACGCTGACACCGTCGACACTGATCGCTTGGACCATGGTCACCTCCGGCACCATGACCCATCGCATCGATCGCCTGGTCAAACCCGGTTACGTGGAGCGCATTCGCAACCCCGAAGATGGCCGCGGATTCCAGATTCGATTGACGCCACAGGGACTTGAACTGATCGATGAGGCCGTGGACAGCCACGTCGACAATCAGCACGCCATGACTCGATGCCTATCCGACGACGAGCGTGCGGAGCTGGACCGCCTGCTAGGTAAGTGGCTGGCCTGTTTCGAGTCGTGATACTGCCCCGGTCTCGCTGTCCCGGCGCGACGCGAATATCTCTTCACGCGAGCCACGCGGACATCGCCCTACCCCAACCGCTGCGCGCCCTCACCGTCGGCGCCGAGCACGTCGCCGGGGTTGCGTAGCGGGCACTGCGACAGCGACAGGCAGCCGCAGCCGATACAGCCATCGAGCTGATCACGCAGCAGGGTGAGCTGATCGATGCGCTCGTCCAGGGCGTACTATGCTTCCAGATTCGAGCCGACCAGCGCCACGCGCTGCCCAGCCGGCCGTCGCCCTCTCTCCCAAGACACTGCAGGATTGCCATGTTCCGCTGGTTCGAAAAACGTCTCGATCCCTTCCCGCCGGCGGAGCCGCAGCGCCCGCCCGATACCCTGGTCGCCTTCTGCCTGCACTACACCCGCGGCGCCTGGCCCTATCTGCTGGCGGCGACCACGCTGATGGCGCTGATCGCCGGGGTCGAGGTGTGGATGTTCGGCTTCCTCGGCAATATCGTCGACTGGCTCGCCGATCAGAATCGCGCCACCTTCCTCGCCGATCAGGGCTGGAAGCTCGCGGGAATGGCCCTGGTGGTACTGGTGGGGCTACCGGGCATGGTGTGGCTGCACTCGCTGTTCCAGCAGCAGACGATGATGGGCAACTACCCCATGCGCATCCGCTGGCAGGCCCACCGCTATCTGCTGCGCCAGTCGATGGGGTTCTATCAGGACGAGTTCGCCGGGCGCATCGCGACCAAGGTGATGCAGACCTCGCTGGCGGTGCGCGAGTGCGTGATCAAGCTGTTCGACGTGCTCAACTACGTGATCGTCTACTTCCTGGGCACGCTGCTGCTGGTGGGCAACGCCGACTGGCGCCTGGCCGTGCCGCTGGTGGTGTGGCTGGGTGGCTATCTGGTGCTGCTGAAGGTGTTCGTGCCGATCATGGGCCGGGTATCGAAATCCCAGGCCGACGCCCGCTCGCGCATGACCGGACGCATCGTCGACAGCTACAGCAACATCCAGACGGTCAAGCTGTTCTCCCACGCCAGCCGCGAGGCGGCCTTCGCCCGCGAGGGCATGGCCGGCTTCCTGGTCACGGTCTACCGCCAGATGCGGCTGGTCACCGGCCTCTACGGGCTGCTCTACCTGCTCAACGCGCTACTGCTGTTCAGCATCGGCTGGCTTGCACTGGCGCTGTGGCTCGACGAGGCGGTGAGCGTGGGCGCGGTCGCCGTGGCACTGGGGCTGGTGATGCGCCTGTGGGGCATGTCGCAGTGGATCATGTGGGAGGTCTCGGGGCTGTTCGAGAATATCGGTACGGTGCAGGACGGCATGGCGACGCTGTCGCTGCCGCACCAGATCGAGGATCGCGATGACGCCCCTTCACTCGAGGTCGCCCGTGGCGAGATCGTGTTCGACCATATCCGCTTCCACTACGGCAAGGGCAGCGGCGTGATCGACGATCTGGCGCTGACCATTCGTCCGGGGGAGAAGATCGGCCTGATCGGCCCCTCCGGCGCGGGCAAGTCGACCCTGGTCAACCTGCTGCTGCGCTTCTACGAGCTGGAGGATGGGGCCATCCGCATCGACGGCCAGGACATCGCCGCGGTCACCCAGGAGAGCCTGCGCGCCAAGATCGGCATGGTCACCCAGGACACCTCGCTGCTGCACCGCTCGGTGCGCGACAACCTGCTCTACGGCCGCCCGGACGCCAGTGACGAGATGGCCTGGCGCGCCGCCCGCGAGGCCCACGTGGCGGAATTCATCGAGGGGCTGCGCGACATCCAGGGTCGCGCCGGCTTCGATGCCCATGTCGGCGAGCGCGGGGTCAAGCTCTCCGGCGGCCAGCGTCAGCGCCTGGCGATCGCCCGGGTGATGCTCAAGGACGCCCCGATCCTGATTCTCGACGAGGCGACCTCGGCGCTGGACTCCGACGTCGAGGCCGCCATTCAGGAGAATCTGGACCGGCTGATGCAGGGCAAGACGGTGATCGCCATCGCCCACCGCCTCTCCACCATCGCCGCCATGGACCGGCTGGTGGTGATGGAACAGGGGCACATCGTCGAACAGGGCAGCCACGCCGAGCTGATCCGCGCCAACGGCCTCTACGCGCGGCTGTGGCAGCGCCAGTCCGGCGGCTTTCTGGAGAGCGAGGCCCTCGACGCCAGCGTGTGAACGGCGCTCAGCGCGACGGCACGCCCTCGACGCCGGCCAGCGCCGAATCGCTGGTCCCGGCGTCGGGGATCACGCTGAAGGTGCCGTCGGTCTCCAGCACCACGGCGTGAACGCTCTCGACGTCGGCGATGCCGTGCTCACGCAGCGCGGCCAGGATCTCCACCGCCACCACCCGCTCGCGGGCCATCGCCGCCTGGCGCAGAGCACCCTCGTAGAGCAGCAGGGTCGGGCGCGACTTGACCAGGTTCTCGACCCGCTTCGAGCGCACCGAGGTGAAGGTGATCACGAACTGCAGCGCGACGATCAGCACGAACGCCACCACGCTCTGCGCCAGCGACACTGTCGGCGTGATCAGCGCCGTGGAGAGGGTCGAGCCCAGGGCGATGGTGATCACGAAGTCGAAGGCGTTCCACTTCGACAGCGTGCGCTTGCCGGAGAGACGGATGATCACGACCAGCGCGACGAAGCTCAGAAAGCCGACGATGAGGGTATGGGCGATGGGGGACAAGAGCGCGCTCCGCTGAAGACGATATCCCCTCAGCCTAGGTCCTGGGTCGGGCCCGCGCTAACTGCCGCACCGCCTCTCGCGCTCTTATCCCCCTTTCCCTCCGGGTCGGCAGCTTCCCCTTTCTCTCCGCTACGCCCGCCGCCAACGCTCAATCCGTCGCGGCGAGCCACCCTCGCCATCCGCCGAAGCGGGTCACGTCCTCGGCCGGCCCGTCATGCTCCAGGGCCCCGGCGGCGGCGATGAAGCCGCAGTGCCAGGTACCGTCCTCCAGCTCGACCTGCCCCAGCCCCAGCGGCGCGGGAATGCCGGCGAGAAAACTGCCGACGCTGGCGATCGGCAGGCGCCAGACCTCCACCTCGATGGCGGCGCCATCGACGTCATCGCGCACCATGGCCGGGCGTGCCGGCGGACCGCCGGCCAGCGCATAGAGCCGATAGCGCGGGCTGGAGCGGGTCGTGGCGACCTTCACCGCGCCCCGCTGCCTGAGCTGATGATTGAGCGCCAGACCGTCGAGATGCGCACCGCACACCACCAGCGCTAGGCTGCCGTCACGGGCCTCGGGCAGCGCCGGGGTAGGCACCCGCGCGAGACCGGTGGCGCCCAGCGGCAGCTCGAGACGTCGCTCCAGCGCACGCCCCAGGCTCAGCAGCGAGAGATCGGCAAAGGCCGGCCCGAACAGCGTGACGCCAAACGGCAGGCCACTCTCGGTGAAACCGGTGGGCACGGCCAGGGCGCTGTAGTCGAGCAGGTTCATGAAGTTGGTCCAGGTACCCAGCTGCGAGTTGACGGCGATGGGCGCCGCGGCCACCTCGGCCTTGGTCGGATGGGTCACGGTGGTCGGTGCGAGCATGACGTCGACCCCGGCGAGCAGGACATCGGCCTGACGCTTGTACTCGGCGAGCTGGTAGCGGGCGGCGAAGGCGTCCACCGCCCGCGGCTCGCCACCGCCCTCGATCACCCGGCGGGTCACCGGGTGCAGCACCTCGGGACGCGTCTCGATCCACTCGCGCACCGCCTGGTAGCGCTCGGCGACCCAGGGGCCCTCGTAAAGCAGACGCGCGGCGGCGAGTAGCGGCGCGCAGTCCAGCTCGACCTTTTCGCCTCCCAATGACTCGAGCTCAGCGATGGCCTGGCGCATGCCGGCGCTGTAGTCGGCGTCGGTGTGCCACTGTGAGGCGAGGGGTACGCCGAAGCGAAAGCGCGCAGGCGCCGCACCGTAGGTCTGACCGACCACGGCGAAGTCGTGACGCCGCGACCAGGCACAGTCGGGATCGTACGCAGAGGCCACGTTCAGCACCGCATGGGCATCGTCGGCGCTCAGCGCGAACAGGCTGATGGTATCCAGAGTGGCGCAGGCCGGCACCACGCCGGCGGTGCTCAGCAGCCCCAGCGTCGGCTTGACCCCGAACAGATTGTGGAAACAGGCCGGGACGCGCCCGGAGCCGGCGGTATCGGTGCCCAGGGCGAAGCTCACCTGGCCCTGGGCGGTGACGACCGCCGAGCCGCTGCTAGAGCCGCCGGGGATGCGCTCGGCGGCGAAAGCGTTGGCGGGCACGCCGTAGTCGTCCGGGGCTCGCTCGCCGACCAATCCGGTGGCGAACTGATCGAGGTTGGTCTTGCCCAGCGGAATGGCACCGGCCTCGATCAGGCGCTGCACGACGAAGGCCGACGCCGCGGGCGTATAGGCGTAGGCCGGGCAGCCCGCCGTGGTGGGTACCCCGGCGAGATCGATGTTGTCCTTGATCGCGAAGGGGATGCCATAGAGCGGCAGGTCGGCCGGATCGGCGTCATCCAGGCGCAGCAGATAGGGCTCGAGCTGCTCGCGCGACAGCCGTGTGATCCAGGCGGGATCGGCGGCGCGCGCCTCGGCATCCGCCAGCAGCTCGGCGATCAGCTCCCGCGGGGTCAGTGCATGGGCACGATAGCGCGCCAGCAGCGCGGTGAGGGTCATGTCGATGGCACTCATGCCGAGGTCTCCTGGTGGGCGCTCTGTTCGAGAATCACGATCGGCTGGCCCGGGGCGACGGCGCCGCCCTCACCCAGCGGTAGGCGGGTCACCGTGCCCGCCTCGCGGGCGGTGATCTCGACCTCCATCTTCATCGATTCGACCAGGGCGACGACCTGGCCGGGCGTCACGACATCGCCGACGTCGACCATCAGCTTCCACAGACTGCCGGTGACCGGGCTGTCGACACCCGACTCGTCGCCGTCGAGCTCTGTCGCTTCGCCGGCCTCCGGCGTCTGGTCCTCGAAGGTGAACTGGCCGTTGGCGCGCCAGGCGGCCATCTCCTGCTGGAAAGCGGCCTCGCGGCGTTCGCGGAAGCGGTCGATGCGCTCGGCATGGGCGTCGATCTCGGCCTGGTAGTCGGCGAGCCGGAAACGCGTGCGCTCGATCTCGAGCGGATAGCGCCCGTGGGGGAAGTCACGGCGGATGCGCAGCAACTCCTCATGGCTGACCTCGAAGAAGCGCAGCTGATCGAAGAAGCGCAGCAGCCAGGGGTTGTCGAAGTGCTCGGTGCGACGATAGCGGTTCCACATCTGCAGGGTGCGCCCGACGAACTGATAGCCGCCGGGGCCCTCCATGCCATAGACGCACAGGTAGGCCCCGCCGATCCCCACCGAGTTCTCCGCCGTCCAGGTGCGCGCCGGGTTGTACTTGGTGGTGACCAGGCGCTGGGCCGGATCGAGCGGGGTGGCCACCGGGGCGCCGAGATAGACGTCGCCCAGCCCCATCACCAGATAGCGGGCGTCGAAGACGATCTCGCGGACCTGCTCGATGCTGTCGAGCGCGTTGATGCGGCGGATGAACTCCAGGTTGCTGGGACACCAGGGCGCGTCCGGACGCACGCTGCGCTGGTACTTGTCGATCGCTTCCTGACAGGCGGGGTCGTCCCAGGAGAGCGGCAGGTTCACGGTGCGCGCTTCGACTTCCAGCGACGCCACATCACGCAGCGCCCCCTCGGCCCGTTCGAGATGCGCCAGCAGCTCACCCAGGTGGAGTTCGTCGGGCTCGTAGTGAATCTGCAGCGAGCGGATGCCCGGAGTGAGTTCCCGCAGGCCGGGCAGCGGGTTGTCGCGCAGCCACAGCATCCAGGCGTGGGCGCGGAAGCGCAGCGCGATGTCGAGCTCCATGGCGCCGAACTCGACCAGCAGGAAGTCATCGCCGGCGCGCCGGTAGACGAGTCGTTCGCCGGCACTGGCGGCCGCCACCTCGCGCAGCACCGGGCTGCCGCGCTGCGCGGTCAAGGCCACGCTGTCGCCGCCGTTCAGCGTTGCCAGCTGGGCCTGCTGGCGCGCCTCGAGGGCGCGGGCAGTGGCCAGATCCACCGGCACGAAGCGAACACGATCACCGGCGGTGAGCTGTCCGAGTTTCCAGCGCTCGGCGCGCACCACCGTCGCCGGGCAGACGAAGCCCCCCAGCGAGGGGCCGTCCGGGCCGAGGATCACCGGCATGTCGCCGGTGAAGTCGATGGTGCCGAAGGCGTAGGCGTTGTCATGGATGTTCGACGGGTGCAGCCCGGCCTCGCCGCCGTCGGCCCGCGCCCACTCGGGGCGCGGGCCGATCAGGCGTACCCCGGTTCGGCTGGAGTTGTAGTGCACCTCCCACTCGTGGGCGAAGAGCGTGTCGATATCCGCCTCGGTGAAGAAGTCCGGCGCCCCGTGCGGGCCATAGAGCACGGCAATCTCGCGCACCGGGGCGTCGGCGCCGCCGAAGCAGGGTCTGAGTGCTTCAGGCAGAATGCGCGGCGCGGTGGGCGCCAGCTCGGGCAGGGCCAGCATGTCGCCGCTACGCAGCGCGCGGCCTGCATGGCCGCCGAACTGGCCCAGGGTGAAGGTGCTGCGCGAGCCGAGATAGCGCGGGCAGTCGATGCCGCCGCGTACCAGCAGGTAGGCACGCGCGCCGGCACGCGCCTTGCCCAGGGTCAGGGTAGCGCCGGCGGGGATCTCCAGCACCTGCCAGAAGGCCACCGACTCACCGTCGAGATCGGCGGGCAGCTCGCAGCCGGTGAGCGCGATCTGGGTGGCACGGTGGAAGCGCAGTGACGGGCCGGTCAGGGTGATCTCCAGCCCCGCCGCATCGGCCGGGTTGTCGAGCAGGCGGTTACCGAGACGAAACGACCAGTCGTCGAAGGGCCCCGAGGGGGGGACCCCCACATCCCAGTGGCCCTGGCGTCCGGGGTAGTCCTGAATCGTGGTCAGCGTGCCGGCAGTGAGCACCTCGATGGCCGGCGGCGCCCAGGCGAGATCGGCCAGCCAGCGGGTGTGCAGCTCGGCATCACGGAAGCGGGCATCCCGCAGCACATGGGACAGCCAGGTACGGTTGGTCTCGAAACCGTAGACGCTGGCACCCGCCAGGGCGTCGGCCAGGCGCGTGCGGGCGCTGTCGCGATCCTCGGCGTGGACGATCACCTTGGCCAGCATCGGATCGAACAGCGCCGAGATCTCCAGCCCCGCCTCGATGGCGTGGTCGATGCGCAGCCCCGGCGCCTCGGGGAAGGCGACCTCGGTGAGCAGACCGGCGCTGGGCCGAAAATCGTGGCTCGGGTCCTCGGCGTAGAGACGTGCCTGGATGGCATGGCCGCGCGGCTCGAGTGCTTGAACCAGCGTCTCGAGCGGCGCCAGCTCTCCGGCGCCGAGGCGGATCATCCACTCGACGAGATCGACGCCCCAGACGGCCTCGGTGACGCCGTGCTCGACCTGCAGGCGGGTGTTGACCTCGAGGAAATAGAAGCGCTCGCGCTCGGCATCGTAGATGAACTCCACGGTGCCGGCGTTGCGATAGGCGACGGCCTCGCCCAGGCGCACGGCGGTGGCGTGCAGTTCACGCCGCACGGCCTGGGGCAGATCGGGTGCCGGGCACTCCTCGATCACCTTCTGATGGCGGCGCTGGGTGGAGCAGTCGCGCTCACCGAGGGCGACCACCTGGCCCTGGCCGTCGCCGAACAGCTGGACCTCCAGATGCCGCGCCCGGGCGATGTAGGCCTCGACGAAGACGCCGGCATCGCCAAAGTTGCGCTCACCGAGGCCACGTACCGAGTCGAAGGCGCGTTCGAGTTCGCTGGCATCGGCGCACACCTGCATGCCGATGCCGCCGCCGCCGGCGGTGGACTTGAGCATCACCGGGTAGCCGATGCGGGCGGCCTCCCGCCGGGCCGCATCGAGATCGTCGAGCAGCCCGGAGCCGGGCACCAGCGGCACCCCGGCGCGTTCGGCCAGCGCCCTCGCCTCGTGCTTCAGGCCGAAGTCGCGAATCTGCTCGGGGGTGGGGCCGAGAAAGACCAGCCCGGCCGCCTCGCAGGCCTGGATGAAAGGGGTGTTCTCGGAGAGAAAGCCGTAACCGGGGTGCACTGCCTCGGCGCCACTGCGCCGAGCGATATCGATCAGCTTGTCGATGGCGAGATAGGTATCGGCGGCGCCGCCCTCACCGAGGGAGTAGGCCTCGTCGGCGGCGAACACATAGGGCGCGTCGCGGTCGGCTTCGGCATAGACCACCACCGAGCCGATACCCAGGCGCACGAGCGTGCGCTGAATACGCGCGGCGATGGCCCCGCGATTGGCGATCAGAACTTTACGGAACATGACATCGGTCCATGACTCGGCGGGCCGTCCCGCCAGGACTGGGGTCGTCATGGAGTCGTCTCCATGACCAATGACGCTGCCTGCGAGGCTGGCGAGTCGTCGCGAAGGCTGGCCAGACAGGTCGGTCTCGCTAATCCCAGATCAGCAGCTCGATCGGCGTCGGGTCATACCCATTGCACGGGTTGTTGAGCTGCGGGCAGTTGGAGATCAGCACCACCACGTCCATCTCGGCGACCATCTCCACGTACTTGCCCGGCGCCGAGATGCCATCCTCGAAGGTCAGCCCCCCCTCTTCGGTCACCGGGACGTTCATGAAGAAATTGATATTGTGGGTAATGTCGCGCTTGGTCAGACCGTATTCGGGATGATCGGCAATCGCCTGCATCCAGTTGTCGCGGCATGAGTGCATGTGGCGCTTTTCCAGGTCGTAGCGCACGGTGTTGCTCTCGCTGGCACAGGCGCCACCCAGGGTGTCGTGACGACCGCAGGTGTCGGCGGTGATGGTCAGCAGTACCCGGCCCTCGTTGGAGCGCAGCTTCGAGCCGGCGCTCAGGTAGACCTCGCCCTGCTCGCGCAGGGTGTCCATGGCGCTGTAGCGCTCGGCGGTGTCGTGGGCGTTGAAGAACAGCGTGTCCGCGGCCTGGTTGCCCTCCAGGTCGAGCAGACGCAGGGTCTGGCCGGACCGGACGATGCCGATGTAGTGATCGCCGGCCTCGACCGTGGTGCGGCTGACGGCGTTCTCGGGGCGCTGATTACTCTCGATGATCATGTCGCGGTGCTCCCTTACAGGCCGAGGTGATAGAGGCGGTTGTTGGCGAAGCCACGGGCGTTCTCCGGCCGCGAGCGGTAGCAGATGTCCTCCTCGGTGGGCGCCGGCGCGGTCCCCAGCGCGATCTCCACCACGCGGTGCGGATAGTCGGAGCTGGGATCGAGCGGGTGCGGGCAGGTGTGCAGGATCACCAGGGTGTCCATCTCCAGGCGCAGGGTGACGCTGGCACCGGGCTGACAGTGCCCCGGGACATAGCGCAGGCGCCCCTGGGCATCACTCTCCACCTTCGAGAACAGGTTGAGGTTGGCAGCCATGTCGCGCCGACCGAGGCCGTACTTGGCCAGCTCGACCAGGAAGCTGTCGTAGCCGCTGCGGGTCCAGGCGTTGTGCGCCTGTTGATAGCTGACCGCCTGCCAACCCTTGGCGAGCAGATGGTGCGGCATCAGGTTGCCGCCGACGCTGTCGTGCCAGCCCAGGTCGTCGGCGACGATCGAGGCGAAGATGCGCCCCATGTCGGAGTAGAGGCAGTGGCCGCGGGTCAGCTTGAAGGTGTGCTGGGCCTTCAGCGTATCCGGCAGATTGAGGCGTTCGAGCAGATTCTCGGGGTTGTAGCAGAGCAGACCGACGTTGGTGTCGACCTCGCGGGCCGTCAGTGTCAGCGTGGTGCCGCGGCGCAGGCGCAGCGACCAGTGGTGGCCGCCGGGCAGGTGCGTGGTATAGCGCGCGTCGTCGCCGGAGTGCGTACTCATGTCAGCGTCTCCTGGGAGGTCGGGTGAAAGCGGCCGGTGGCATCGAGACGCTCGACGAGCGCCTCGGGAGGGCGCTGCTGCGCCCCGACCGGCAGGTCGTAGGTGATAGTGGCGCCATAGGCGTTGGGTGCCTGGGGGTCGTGGCGAACCTTGTCGAACACCCAGAGCCGGGTGCCCAGCGCGAACGCCTCCTTGACGTCGTGGGTGATCATGAAGATGGTCAGCTGCTGCTCACGCCACAGCCGCGTGATCAGGCCGTGCATGTCCTGGCGGATACCGGGGTCCAGCGCGCCGAAGGGCTCGTCGAGGAGCAGGATGCGCGGCTTCATCATCAGCGCCTGGGCGATGGCCAGACGCTGCTGCATGCCACCGGAGAGCTCGTGCGGGTACTTCTCCAGCGCGCCTGCCAATCCCACCTCGGTGAGCCTGGCGACGGCGTTGTCGCGGGCCCGTCGGCGGGCCGCGCCGTAGAGCTTGCCCAGCAGCGGCGAACGGGCGAGCTCCTCGGCCATGGTCACGTTGCCGAGCACGCTGAGGTGCGGGAACACCGAATACTTCTGGAACACCACCCCGCGATCCGGGCCGGGTTCGTCGGGCAGCGGGCGGCCATCCAGACGCAGGCTACCGCGCGAGATGCGCTCGGTGCCCAGCAGCAGCTTGAGGAAGGTGGTCTTGCCGCAGCCGGACGCGCCGACCAGGGTGACGAACTCACCGCGCTCGACGCGGAAGCTCAAGCGCTCGAGCACCAGCTGATCGCCGTAGCGCTTCTCCAGGTGCTGCGCTTCCAGCAGCGCGGGCTGTCTCTCTGTCTGACTCATGACGCATCGCCCTCCTCGGCGTGATACCAGGGGAAGGCGCGCTGCGAGACCCGTGCCAGGGCGCGGTCGAGGAGGAACGCCAGCAGCGTGATCCAGGCCACGTAGGGCAGGATCACATCCATGGCCAGATAGCGGCGCACCAGAAAGATGCGATAGCCCAGCCCATCCTGGGCGGCGATCGCTTCGGCGGCGATCAGGAACAGCCAGGCGCTGCCCAGCGCCAGTCGGGTCGAGGCGAGCAGGCGCGGCGTGAGCTGGGGCAGCAGTACCCGCAGCAGGACCTGCCAGGAGTTGGCGCCCAGGGTCTGCGCCTTGATCAGCTGTTCATCCGGCAGGCGCAGCGCATGGCTCTGCAGATCGCGAATCAGAAACGGCGTGACACCGATGACGATCAGCGCCACCTTGGCCATCTCGCCGGTGCCGAAGGCGATGAACAGCACCGGCAGAATGGCCATCGGCGGCACCAGCGAGAGCACCGTGACCAGCGGCGACAGCTTGGCCCGCAGCAGCGGCAGGCCGCCCGTCAGCAGCCCGATCGTCAGCCCGATCAGGGCGCTGATGGCGACCCCGAGCCCCAGCCGCTCAAGACTCGCCAGGGTATCGCCCCACAGTGGAATGGTGCCGGTGCGCACACTGGCCTCGGTCGCCAGCTGGTGAAAGGTCTCCAGCATGGTGCTGGGCGCCGGCAGCAGGCGCTCGTTGGGGTTGGCGGCGAGCCTGGCCCGGGAGAGGCCGAGGTAGACCAGCCCCAGCAGCACGAAGGGTAACGCCCCCAGCAGCCAGCGGCCGCCGCGCGACGGCCGGATGTTGATGAGTCGTTTCATGAACGGAGCCTCGTCAGGTCGATGGCGTGGCGTCGCTCACTTCTGCGAGGCGGCGTAGGCTTCCGTATAGGTCGGGTCGAAACGCAGCTTGATGTTGTCCGCATTGCCGAACACCCCGCTGGGGTTCTGAATGCCGACGAAGCCGGGGTTGGGCGCCATCTCGCCCAGCAGGCCGTGCTTGAAGCTGAATTCGGCGACGCGCCGCATGGTCTCCAGCAGCGCCTGGCCGCGCAGCAGCGACGCCGCTTCGACGGGGTCGGTATACAGGTGGGTCGCGGCGAGCTGATGGCGATAACCGGCAAGATCGGTGCCGGCGGCCTCGGCCATCTGCGCCAGCGCCGCCTCGTCGCCCGCCGCCATCTTCTGCATCACCTCGTACCAGGCACCGACCAGAGCCCGGCCGAAATCGGGGTTGGCCTTCAGGGTGTCGGTATTGACCACCATCAGATCGAGGATTTCACGAGGGATCTGGTGCGAGCTGTAGACCAGATGGGCGTCGTCGAGCTGCTCGATCGCGCTCAGCTGGGGGTTCCAGGTCACCACCGCCTCGACATCGTCATGGGGGAAGATCGAGACGATGTCGGCATCCGTGGTGTTGACGGTCTCGATGTCGCGCTCGCTCAGCCCGACGCTCTCCAGCGCCCGCGCCAGCAGATAGTGCGAGACGCTGAACTGCACCAGATTGACCTTGCGGCCCTTGATGTCGGCGAGGTCGTCGCTGCCCTTGAGCACGACGCCATCGTTGCCGTCGGAGTAGTCATTGACGATCAGCGCGGTGGAGTCGACGCCGCTGGCGGCGGGCAGGGTCAGGGCATCCATGTTGGTCATCGCACAGCCGTCGACATTGCCGGCGGTGTACTGATTGACCGATTCGATGTAGTCGTTGACCTGCACCACATCGATGTCGATACCGTACTTGTGGGCCCATTTGTCGACGATGCCTTGGGTGTCGGCATAGCCCCAGGGCATCCAGCCGGCATAGATCGACCAGCAGATCGAGAAGTGATCGCGCGACTGCGCGAAAGCGGCAGGGGTCGCAGCCAGCGAGGCGGCGGTGAGCAAGCTCAGGAGGGCGTGGCGTAGGGTCATGGATTCGAGTCTCCGACGGCGGTGATGGACAAAGCGCTGGGAGTATCGGTAGCAGCAAGCTGCACCTGATCCTCCCGGGCTTTTGTCCCGCCGTGTAACCTGATCCACCGCGCCCTTCGACAGGCTCGGTCTACATCAGGTCGGTAGCTCTCGGACCAGCCATCGTGCGCGACTCCCTCACGACCGGAACCCTAGCCACCCATTGAAACCGAATTGTTCATCCACGGTAGCGAGTGCTACCGATCACTCCCAGTTCGTTCTCTTGCTGCATCATGCTCAAGCAAGAACCCGGCCAGAAACGAATAATCATTCATTAACATGGGACTAGCTGTCAGGGGCAGGCCGCGTCGCTGTCTGCGCGTGGCGCCGATGCGCCAGGGTGGCACGCCGCCAACGACAAACGCATCAATCCGGTGCATCACCCCGGGCGCCTAGCTCGCCAGTTTCAGCCCGACAACCGCCACCACGATCAGGCCGACGAAAGCGAGCCGCAGCGGCCGGCGGGATTCGCCCCAAAGCCACATGCCCATCAGCGTGCTGCCGAGGGTGCCGATACCGGTGAAGACGGCGTAGGCGATGCCCATGTCGATCGAGCGCATGGCGATCGACAAAAGCCCCAGGGAGCAGCCGAAACCCACGCCGAGCAGCGCGATGCCGCTGGCGCGCTGGCCGCGGTGCAGACGTGCGAAGCCGCTCACGCCGACGATCTCGCAGGCGCCGGAGGCGAGCAGCGCCAGCCAGTGCCAGGTGGTGATGTCCAGGTTCATGCGCTCACTCGCTGCAGTCCGATCACGCCCACCATCAGCAGCACCAGACAGCCCAGCACCGGCCACTGGAAGGCCACCCCGAACAGCAGCCAGTCGGCGATCACGGTGCCCGCCGCGCCCATGCCGACGAAGACGGTATAGACGGTGCTGGTGGGCAGATAGCGCACCGCCCGTGAGGCCAGCCACAGGCTGGCCACCGCCAGTCCGGCCGTGAGCCCCCACTCGATCACGCTGTCGGCGTGCTTGAGCCCGGCGGCCCAGCCCACCTCGGCGAGACCGGCCAGCGGCAGGATGCCCCAGCGCACGGCTGCCCGGGGAACTCGACATTGGCTTGTGCGGCTCATGCTGACGTCTCCCCTCTCCTGCTCCATGGGCCGATGGCCCTTGCTACCGACCTTGCTGCCTGGCGACAGGCCTGACGAACGCGCGACAGACCTTTCTGTGTTCACGGCAGATCTTTCTACGTTCGCGATAGACCTTTCTGTACTCATGGCAGACACTACTAACTAACGGTCGTTAGTTTATTCACGCCTACTGACTCTGGCAAGCTCTCGCTTTTCCCGCCGCTCGCCCAGGAGTGCCGCTTGGACACCCGCAGCCATCTCAAGCAGATCGCCCTGTCGCGCTTCGCCCGTCACGGCTACGAAGGCGTCAGCCTGGCCCAGATCGCCGCCGAGGCGGGTATCAAGAAGCCCTCGATCTACAACCATTTCGAGAGCAAGGCCGCCCTCTTCCTCGAGCTCGCCGACGACGCCGAGAACGCCATCCTGGCGCTGGTGGCGGAGAGCCTGGCCAGCCAGCGCCAGGCGCCCTTCGAGCAGCGCCTGCGCCACCTGGTCGAGTGCTGCTGCACCATCTCCTACCGCGAGCATCAGGGGGTGTTCTACAAGCGCTTCCTGCTCTTTCCGCCCCAGGAGCTCAGCGTCGAGGCGCGGGCGCTCAGCGCCCGCGCCGAACAGCGCCTCGACCAGCGTCTGGGCGAGATCTTCAGCGCCGGCCAGGCGGATGCCGCCCTGCACCCGGCACTGGACGAAGCGGCCTTCATCGCCGCTTTCTACTGCCTGGTGGACGGGCTGCTGTCGGAAACCTTCATGTACGACAAGGCCGCGCTGGCGCGACGCTTCGAGGGCGTGTGGCAGGTCTTCTGGCGCGGCGTGCGCGCAGGCTGAATGGCACTACTCAGGCCGGCAGCGGTTTGCGCCAGGCCTGATAGCAGTGCCGGTTGCGTGCCTGGGCCACCACCGAGTGGGTACGCAGGCCGGGGATATCGGCGGTGGCCAGGCCGTCGAGCGCCGCGATGGTATCCGGCGGGCAGGCGTTGCGCGGGGCGATGTCGTTCCAGCCGAGCAGGAACAGCCCGCCCGGACGCAGGCAGCGGCTGGCGCCGGCAAAGGCGGCCTCGATCGCCGCCGGATGGTCGAGCCCCCAGCCCAGCACGCCGTTGCAGATCACCGCGTCCAGCGAGGCGGGGGCGATATGCGCATCCACATGGGCCATGTCGGCGACGATATGGCGCGCCCCGCCGAAGACCGCCTTGGCCGGATCGATCTCCATGGTGATCACCTCGGCCGAGGGCAGCAGCGCGGGGTAGTGGCGGGTGTACCAGGCACAGCCGACCAGCAGCACAGACACCACCGCCGGATCGGCATCGAGCGCTGGCAACACGCACTCCTCGAGCAGGCGGCGATCGCCGTAGCGGTAGCGCAGGACCAGGCCGCGTCGGTCGATGGCGCCGAGCAGTCTGGCGGTGGTGCGATAGAAACCGGCTTTCCCTGGCATGCAGGACGTCCTGTGGCCGCGACGATCCGGCTCGATCCTATCCAAGCCGGGGCGCGGCGTCGATGCCGGCCGCGGCGGGCGGCGTCAGGCGCGGCTCTCGCGCTGCTTGCGGATCAGCTCGTAGGCGTTGCTGATCTCGGCGGTACGCTCCTTGGCCATCTCGCGCATGCTCTCCGGCAGCCCCTTGCCGGCCAGCTTGTCGGGGTGGTTCTCGCTCATCAGCTTGCGGTAGGCGCGCTTGACCTCGGCGTCGCTGGCCTCCTCGGAGATCCCCAGCACACGATAGGCGTCCTCCAGGGTCTGGCCGCTGCTCGCCTGGCTGCCACCGGCCTGGTTCGGGCCACCGCGCAGCATCGCCTCGATCTGCTGGATCTCGGCCTCCGAGAAGCCCAGGCCGCGGGCCACGCGCAACAGCATGGTGTGCTCGGCTTCGTGCATCTGGCCGTCGGCGGCGATCGCCGCCAGCTGCACCTGCAGGAACACCTGCAGCAGTGCGCGCTGGCCGCCGGTGACCCGGCGAATGGTGGCGACCTCGGCGTCGAGATCGAAATCGGAACCCTTGCCACGGTTGAACGCCGCCTTGGCCCGCTCGCGCATCTCGCCATTGAGGTGCAGACGATCGAACAGCATCTCGGCGGTGCGGATCTCGTCGCGGGTGACATGGCCATCGGCCTTGCAGATGCAGCCCATCACCGCGAAGGTGGATTCGAGAAACTGGTGCTGGATGCCCACCACCCGCCCCACCACGGATTGGCGCAGCTTGCGGCTGATCCACCAGCCGATCCCGGCCCCGATCAAGAGACCCGGCAGCTTGCCAGCGAGGTAGCCGATGAAGGCGCCGATCAGAATGGCAATAGACATGGAAGTCCTATCAGTTGTCGTTGACGTTCAGGCGGGCGCGGATCGCCGCCTCGATGCCGGCGGCGTCCAGCCCGCAGTCGCGCAGCAGCTCGGCCGGCTTGCCATGCTCGACGAAGGCATCGGGGATGCCCAGATTGAGCACCGCCGGTGTCAGCCCCTCCGCCGCCAGCAGCTCGTTGACGCCGCTGCCGGCGCCGCCGGCGACCACGTTCTCCTCCAGCGTGACCAGCAGCTCGTGGGTCTGCGCCGCGGCGACGATGGCCTCGCGATCCAGCGGCTTGACCGAACGCATGTTGAGATGCGTCGCCCCGAGCCGCTCGGCGACCTCGGCCGCCGGTGTGTTCAGGCTGCCGAAGGCGAGCAGCGCCACGCGCTCGCCTTCGCGCCGGGTCTGCGCGCGGCCGATCGGCACCTGCGCCTCGAGATCCTGAGGCAGCTCGCTGCCGGGGCCGGTCCCTCGGGGATAGCGCACCGCCGCCGGGCCGGAATGGTGATAGGCGGTGGTGAGCATGGCGCGGCATTCGGCTTCGTCCGCCGGCGCGAGAACCACCAGGCCGGGCACACAGCGCAGATAGGAGAGATCCAGCGCCCCATGGTGGGTCGGGCCATCCTCGCCCACCAGTCCGGCCCGGTCGATGGCGAAGGTGACATCGAGGTGCTGCACCGCGACGTCGTGCACCAGCTGGTCATAGCCGCGCTGCAGGAAGGTCGAGTAGATCGCCACCACCGGCTTCATTGCCTCGCAGGCCATGCCGGCGGCCAGCGTCACCGCGTGCTGCTCGGCGATCGCCACATCGTAGTAGCGCTCGGGGTAGGTCTGCGAGAACCGGATCAGATCGGAGCCCTCGCGCATCGCCGGCGTGATACCGATCAGGCGCGTGTCCGCCGCTGCCATGTCGCACAGCCAGTCGCCGAAGACGTTGCAGTACTTGCGCGGCTTCGGGCACAACATCTCTTCGCTGCGCGGCTTCGGGCGCAACACATCTTCGCTGCGCGGCTTCGGGGGCAATGAATCGTCGGGTTTGGCCTGGGACGTCGGCGCTGCCGCAGCGGGCGCGCGCTCGGCATCGACCCGCGGCGGCGCCGGCGGCTTGCGCTCGAGCTTGGTGATGGCGTGGAAGCCGATCGGGTCGGCCTCAGCGGGCCGGAAGCCGCGACCCTTGCGCGTGCGTACGTGCAGGAACTGCGGCCCCTCCTGGTCGCGCAGCGCCTCCAGCGCCTGGTTGAGCGCGGCCAGATCGTGGCCGTCGATGGGGCCGATGTAGTGAAAACCCATCTCCTCGAACAGCGTCGCCGGGCTGATCATGCCCTTGACGTGCTCCTCGGTGCGCCGCGCCAGCTCCAGCGCGCCGGGCAGATGCGAGAGTACCCGCTTGCCGTTCTCGCGCACCGCCGCATAGGGCTTGCTGGTGAGAATGCGGGTCAGGTAGCTGGCCATGCCGCCGACGTTCTCGGAGATCGACATCTCGTTGTCGTTGAGCACCACCAGCAGGTTGGCCTTGACGTGGCCGGCGTGCGCCAGCGCCTCGAAGGCCATGCCGGCGGTCAGCGCACCGTCACCGATCACCGCGCAGGCGCGGCGCTTCTCGCCCTTGGCGCGGGCGCTCAGCGCCATGCCCAGCGCGGCCGAGATCGAGGTGCTCGAGTGGCCCACGCCGAAGGTGTCGTAGGGCGACTCCTCGCGCCGCGGGAAGGCCGCCAGACCGCCGTACTGACGGATGCCGGTGAGGGCATCGCGGCGGCCGGTGAGCACCTTGTGCGGATAGGCCTGGTGGCCGACGTCCCACACCAGCCGGTCGTGGGGGGTCTGCAGCGCGCGGTGCAGCGCCACCGTAAGTTCGACCACGCCGAGCCCGGCGCCGAAATGGCCGCCGCTGACACCGACGCTGTAGAGCAGGTAGGCACGCAGCTCGTCGGCGACCTGGCGCAGCTGCGCCAGCGTCATCTGGCGCAGCCCCTCCGGCGCATCGAGCGTGTCTAGCAGCGGCGTCAGCGGGCGCTGCGTGGGGATCTCGTCGAACAGCTTCATAGAATAGGTCGTTACCGGTCAGTGATCGCGATCGATCATGAAACGGGCCAGCCACGCCAGCGGCGCGCCCGCGTCACCCAGCGGCGCCAGCGCCGCGAGGGCTTCATCGAGGAGCTCGCGGGCCCGTGCCTGGGCGCGCTCCAGCCCCAGCAGCGCAGGATAGGTCGGCTTGTCGCGGTGCGCATCGGCGCCCGAGGTCTTGCCCAGGGTCTGGGTATCACCGGTGACGTCGAGCACGTCGTCGTGGATCTGGAACGCCAGGCCGATGGCGGCGGCGTAGCGGTCGAGCGCCGCCACCCGCGGGTCGCTCTCGGCCACCGCCACCAGCGCCCCCAGACGCACCCCGGCGCGGATCAGCGCGCCGGTCTTGTGCTGGTGCATCGCCTGGAGCGCCGCGAGATCGAGCGGCGTACCCACCGCAGCGAGATCGATCGCTTGCCCCGCCGCCATGCCGTCACGGCCGGCGGCCTGGGCCAGGGTGGTGACGAGCGCGGCGAGGCGCGGGTGCTCGCGGGAGGCGAGCACCTCGAAGGCCAGCGTCTGCAGCGCATCGCCGGCGAGAATCGCCAGCGGCTCGTCGAAGGCGCGGTGCACCGTAGGCCGGCCGCGACGCAGATCGTCGTCGTCCATCGCCGGCAAATCGTCGTGGACCAGCGAGTAGGCGTGGATCATCTCCAGCGCGGCGGCGGCGGGATCGAGAGCCACGGGCTGCGCCCCCAGCGCCTGGCCGGCGAGGTAGACCAGCACCGGGCGCAGCCGCTTGCCGCTGCCGAGCACGCTGTAGCGCAGCGCCTCGTCGAGCGCCGCCGACACCCCCGGCGAGCGCTCCAGCCAGGCCGCGAGCACCTGTTCGCTGCGCGCTCGTGCGGCGGCGACGGCGGCTTCCGGCGGCACCTGCTCGAGCACGGTCTCAGGGGGCATGCGGTGGCTCTCCGGTGGTCTCGAACGGCACCGACTGCAGCGTGCCGTCGGCCTGTTCGAGCAGGGCCTGCACCTTGAGCTCGGCGCCATCGAGGCGGCTCTGGGCATCGCGGGTCAGACGGATACCGCGCTCGAAGGCGGCCAGTGAGGCTTCCAGCGTCAGTTCGCCGGATTCGAGCTGCGCCACCAGCCGCTCCAGCTGGGTCAGCGTGGTGGCGAAGTCCTGGGGAACGTCCTGTTCGGCCATCTTGTCAGACATGGTGCACTCATAGCGTCGCTCCCAGTGCCTCGCGCGGGCGCGAGCGGGAGCCGGGTCGAGGGCGCGGCGGCGAAGCCACCGGCACCAAGCGAAAACGGTCTTCGAGTATACACCGCCGCCCCCGGGGGTCGTCTGCCCTCGGGGTGAAATCGTCGCGCTGCTTGCCCATTTTGTTCGCCGCAGGGGCACAGGTTGAGTCGGCGCGGAGGCACAGGCCCCGGCGCGTGCCACAATGCTGTCACGATTGCACGGCATTCATGTCTGCGTGCGTCATTTTCATCCTCACCCGCGACGTCTGTGTTACGCTATGCGCCCGCCGGCGGCGGCCTCCCGACAGTGTGTGAGCTCGCGCGACGCCCGCGCCTGCCGACGGATTTCCCATCACCGCGACGCGCTCGCGACAAGCCGATGAAGAAAGGTTGATCCCCCAATGGCCAAGACGTCTCTGGACAAGAGCAAGATCAAGTTTCTGCTGCTCGAGGGCATTCATCAGTCCGCCGTGGATTCGCTGCTCAATGCGGGCTACACCAACATCGAAACGCTCTCGACGTCGCTCAGCGAAGACGAGCTGATCGACAAGATCCGTGACGTCCACTTCATCGGCATCCGCTCGCGCACGCAGCTCACCGAGCGCGTCTTCGCCGCCGCCGAGAAGCTCACCGCGGTGGGCTGTTTCTGCATCGGCACCAACCAGGTCGATCTCGACGCCGCCCTGGCGCGCGCGATCCCGGTGTTCAACGCGCCCTTCTCCAACACCCGCTCGGTCGCCGAGCTGGTGCTGGCCGAGACCATCATGCTGCTGCGCGGCATCCCGGAGAAGAACGCCCGCGCCCATCAGGGTGGCTGGCTCAAGTCGGCCAAGAACTCCCACGAGGCGCGCGGCAAGACCCTGGGGATCGTCGGCTACGGCAGCATCGGCGCACAGCTCTCCGTGCTCGCCGAGTCCCTCGGCCTCGACGTGATCTACTACGACGTGGTCACCAAGCTGGCGCTGGGCAATGCCCGCCAGGTGGGTAGCCTCGAGGAGCTGCTGGCGCGCGCCGACGTGGTCAGCCTGCACGTGCCCGACCTGCCCGCCACCCGCTGGATGATCGGCGCCGAGCAGATCGCGCTGATGAAGCAGGGCGGCATTCTGATCAACGCCTCGCGCGGTTCGGTGGTCGAGATCGAGCCGCTGGCACAAGCGCTCCAGAGCGGCAAGCTGCTGGGCGCGGCGATCGACGTCTTCCCGGTCGAACCCAAGGGCACCAGCGAGGAGTTCGTCTCGCCGCTGCGCGGTCTGGAGAACGTGATCCTGACCCCACACATCGGGGGCTCGACCCTGGAAGCGCAGGAGAACATCGGCATCGAAGTGGCCGAGAAGCTGGTCACCTACTCCGACAACGGCACCACCATCACCTCGGTCAACTTCCCCGAGGTGGCGCTGCCCTCGCACCCGGACAAGCACCGCCTGCTGCACATCCACGAGAACGTGCCCGGCGTGCTCTCCGAGATCAACCGCGTGCTGTCGGAGAACGGCATCAACATCGCCGGCCAGTTCCTGCAGACCAACGACAAGGTCGGCTACGTGGTGATCGACGTCGACAAGGCCTACGGCCCGCAGGCGCTCGACGCGCTCAAGCAGGTCAACCACACCGTGCGCCTGCGCGTGCTCTACTCAGAGACCGACTACCGCACCTGAGCCCGACTATCGCGCCTGAGCCCGGCCACAGGGTCGAGGCGCGCGCACTGCCAGGTCGATCTCTACCCATCAAGGCCCGCGCCACCCGGCGCGGGCCTTGGTGCCTCTGACCGACACCTCACTGATAGCGCATCACCGCGGCGTGCTGCGCCGCCAGCCGTTTCAGCAACTGGTTGCGCGCCGACGCGGAGATCGGCTGGGCGAGCAGCGTCGCCTGGAGCGCATCGACCAGGCGGTTGAAGTCGGCCTCATGAATGCCCATGTGCTGGTGCGCCTTGTCCATCGGCGCGCCCTGGTAGACGCAGGGCCCATCGCTGACCACGCACAGGTAGTCCGCCAGAGAGCCGACGAAGTAGTCGATATTGGTGTTGGCGAAGAAACCCACCAGCTCGGGGTCATCGGCGAGACGATAGGCGAAGTCCTCGACGATGGCGTGAATGCCCTGCTCGCCGCCGAGTTGCTGATAGAGGGTCGGCGCGGGCTGCGGCTTCGCCCCGGCACAGCCGCTCAGGGCCCACGCCAGCAGTAGCGCGGCCAGGTACCCACGCGTCAAGATCGGATACATCACAAGCCCCCCGTCAAAGCGCCAGTTGCAGCGACAGATAGCCGCCACGCTGGTTCTCGAGCCCGGCGATATCACCAAGATCGAGCCAGGCACCGGTCAGCGAGAGGTGGCGAGTCAGGAACAGTGCGGTGAACAGGTCCTGCCACGCCTGCTCCTGGGCAAAGCCGAGATTGTCCGGCTTCTGTCGATACTCCACCCCGACCACCCAGGCCGGGGTCAGGAACAGCCCCAGTGAGCCCTCGGCCACCAGCGAACGGCCGCTGTCGCGATCGCCACCGAAGCCGAGCAGCCCACCCTGATTGGCGCGGGTCGAGCGCAGCGTCAGGTTGGCCAGCAGGTTGCGTCCGGCCACCGCGTCGAAGAACAGCTTGCTGCCGGCCAGATAGAGATCGTTGCCCTGGGTCGACTTGGCGCCCACGGCCCGCGCCAGCGCCTGCCCCTGATCGAGCCGCTTGTGCTGCACGCCGAGACTCCAGCTACCCCAGGGGTGGTAGAGCGGGTCGCCGAACAGGCGCAGCTTGACCCCATAGATATCCTGCGCCAGCACGCCGCCCAGGGTGTCGAGCGCCAGCCGCTGGCGGGCGTAGGAGAGCTCCACCCGGTCGTGCCAGTTGACCCCCACCCCGCGCACGCGCAGGCCGTAGTCGTCCAGCCACGCCTCGCTGGCGGCCACGGTCACCGCCACCTCGGTATCGCTGGCGGTACCGGCGAGCACGCCCCAGGGTGATAGCCCGCCACCGGCGGCGCCCTCGATCTGGGTCACGCCGCCGGTGCCCAGCAGGCGGCTCCCCGCCTGTACCGGGGTGACCAGCGCGTCGGCGGCCAGCAGCGCAGCGGCACCCAGGGCCAGGCGCCGGCCCCAGCGGGATATGCGTCTCGCCATCAGACGGTGCCTCGCAGGATCATGGTGTCGACTCCGGGGTGGCCCGCAGGGGTTGGCGCACGCCGGGGGTATAGGCAGCGATCCACCCGACCACGGCGGCCGCGGGTAAAGGGCGCGAGATGCCATAGCCCTGCAGATAATCGCAGCCGAGCTCGACCAGCAGCGCCCGCGCGGCCTCGGTCTCGACGCCCTCGGCGACCACCTCGAGCCCCAGGTTGTGACCGAGTTCGATCGTCGAGTGCACGATGATGCGGTCGTCGGACTGCTGCTCGAGCTTGAGAATGAAGGATTTGTCGATCTTGAGCTGGCGTACCGCCAGCCGCTTGAGCTGGGCCAGCGAGGAGTAGCCGGTGCCGAAATCGTCGATCGCGGTGCTGGCACCGCGCTGCGACAGGTCGGCCAGCACCCGGCGGGATGTCTCCGGATCGGACATGATCGCACTCTCGGTCACCTCCAGCCCCAGCCGGGCCGGTTCCAGGCCGTGGGTCGCCAGTACCTGCGCGAGCTGCTGCGGCAGGGCCGGATCGATCACATCCTGCGCCGACAGATTCACCGCCACGGCCAGACACAGCCCCTCCTCGGCCTCCCAGGCGGCCAGTTGCCGGCACACCGTGGTCAGCATCCAGCCGGTCAGTTGGGACATGAGGCCGGCGCTCTCGGCCAGGGTGATGAACTCGTCCGGCGGGATGAAACCGAACTCCGGATGCTGCCAGCGCATCAGCGCCTCGAGCTCGACCAGCGCCCCGTCGGCGGCGGCGATCTTGGGCTGGTAGACCATGCTCAGCTGCCCGCGCTCGGCCGCCAGTTGCAGATCGCGTACCAGCGTCATCTCGCGCAGGCGCTTCTCATCCTGCCCCTCCACGTAGCGCAGATAGCCGAGCCGCTGCTGCTTGGCCATGGCCATGGCGATCTCGGCCCGGCGCAGCAGCAGCGGCGCCTCACGCCCGTGTTCAGGGAAATTGACCTCGCCATAGACGAGCTGCAGGCGCAGCGGCGAGTGGTCGAGCTCGATCGGCCGCGCCAACCCCTCGCGCAGCGATGCCAGCCAGCGGGCATCGACGGCCGCTGAGTCGACCAGCAGCAGGAACTCGTCGCCGCCCAGGCGGTAGGCGTGATGCACCGGTGCCGGGCAGCTGGCGAGGCGCTTCGCCAACTGGCGCAACGCCTGGTCGCCGACGGCGTAGCCGAAGGTGTCGTTGATATGGCGGAAGCCGTAGATCGATAGCCGCAGCAGCGTGAACGGCTGCCCCGCCGCGACCGCTTCGGCAATGTCCTGCTGCGCCGAGTGGCGGTTGGCCAGCGCAGTGAGTTGATCGTGCCGCGTCTGATGACGCTGCTGCCGCTCGCGGGTCTCGATATCGTTCTGCATCGCCACCAGCGTGCGGCCGAGCAGCCCGATCTCGCCGCCGCTGCCGGTCGGCACCTCGGTGACCCGCTCGCCGCGTCCGATACGCTGGGCGACCCGGGCCAGCTGGATCAGCGGCTGCGACATGCCGCGGGCGCTGAAGGCGGCCACCAGCGCGGTCAGCGCCAGGGTCAGCGCAAAGATCGTTGCCAGCCGCCAGCCGAGTGCCTGGAACACCACCAGCAGATCCGCACGAGGGTGCTCCACCACCGCATAGACCTGGCCCTGGCCTTGACCCGGCACCTTGCCCTGACCGGCACCGGGGGTGATCCCAGAGACCATCAGCGGCGAGGCGAGCACCAGGGCGTCCAGCCTGGCGTCGACGCCGCTGTGATGCAGATAGTCACCCCGCGTCAGATCCACGCGCAGCGCGCTCACCGCCTCGGGCGGCGCCTGCGCCAGCGCGCCGGCGACATAGCCCGCAGCACGTTCGCCCGACGCACCGGATGCCGGCTCTGCATCACTCACCAGAAAACTGACCTGCAGCCGGGTCAACTGGGCAATCTCCTCGGCCAGCGGCGTGTCGAGCAGGAACCCCATGCCGACCCAGCCGATCAGATTGGGCGCCCGCACCGGCAGCATGACGAACTGATAGGGGCGCTGGTCCTGCAGCACCACGCCGGTCGCCTCGCCGGACTGGCGCACCTGCTGCCACAGTCGCGGGAATGGCATCGGCGTACCCGGGGCATGGTGGCTGCTGGCCACGATGGTGCCATCCGGCGCCGCCAGCAGCGCCATATCGGCTCCCACCCGTTCGCCCTGATTGGCCAGCACGCTGGCCAGCGTGTTCAGGTCCAGAGAGGCGATCGCGCTCTTGAAGCCGAAGTCCGAGGTCAGGATGCCGACGCTGTTGCGCAGCTGCTTGCCGCGCTCGTCGAGCAGTTGGCGCATCACCCCGAGCCCCACCTCCAGCTCGCGCCCCCCCTTCTGCATGATGTCGCGATGGATCGTGCCCAGGGTGGCGATGGCGGCGACCAGCTGGGCCACGGCCATCACCGCCAGCATGATCAGCAGCAAGCGTCGGCGAAACGACACTCAGTTGGCCTGCGTCTGTTCGAGCGCGCGCTGGAAGCGCTGCTGCAGCGCCGAGGGCGCGGGTACCGGGGGCAGACTCGCCGCGAGGGTGAGCGCCACCTCGCGGGACTGACCGGCCACGATCTCCCCCTCCCACCACTCGAGATGCGTATCCTCCAGGCGGGGGTGCCACACGCGCAGCCGATGCTGGCCCGGCGGCAGATCGAAGACGGCGCGACCATCGTCACCTGTGAGCGTGCGATAGGGCGCATCGCTGACCACGATGAACGCTTCCATCGCATCATGGATATTGCAACCGAGCACGACCACGCCGGCGTGGTCGAAGCGCTCCGGCGGCGGCGTCTCCTGAAGATAGAGATCGAGGCTGAACGGGTGCACCGGCGAGAAGGAGTAGACGTGATGGCGCGTGGTGTCACGATTGGGAAAGCTGACCTCGGCACCCACCGGCACCAGCAGTACGTGCGGGATGAACGTGGCCTGGCGCTGCACGATCTGGTAATGGTCGGCGGCGCTGACCGAGCCCGCCGTGGATGGCGCATAGACCTCGACCACCGCGTCGCCGAGCGGCGTGCCGGTGGCGACATCGGTGATCTGTAGCTGCGCGCTGGCCGCGGGGGTCGCCCACGCCAGCAGCATCAGCGACGCCAGCGGCGCGCTCAGGGTCCATCGGTGGGAAGAGGTCAGGCACATCTCGGCGCTCTCGCTCGGCGGCGGCGCGCGGCGAGCGGCGAGCGCGACCAACCGCCGATCACGCTCCGCGCACCGCTCGCCTCAAGGGGTGGCAGATACATAGCACGATATCGGCCGCCCGGCCCCAAACTTGACTTAGACTCCAGCGCTCATCAGGGCAGCTCGCCACTCCCCTCCTGACCCCGCGTGGCATCCGCCGGATTGGCGGTGGGGCCGTCCTGGGGCACGCCGGGCTGGACCTCGCGCTGGCCATCGGCGTAAGTGTTGACGGTACAGCCGGCCAGCAGTGACAGCAGCAGCGCAGCCAGGGCAAAAGAGAGCAGATGACGCATGTTAGGTTCCTCGTGATCCCGTCGGGCACCCCTCGGGTAGCCCGGTGTCGTTATGCTTGATGCCTAGGGGGTGTACGAACAGCCGGCGAGCACAGGCCGTTTTCGGACAAAGCCTAGAAGTCCAGACCTATACCAGCATAGACCGTTCGGCCCGGCGCTGGCTCGAAGTAGCGCGCATTGCTGGCGTTGATGCGCACGTTGGCATAGTGCTCCACCGCGAACAGATTGCGGATACCGACATAGGTCTTCAGCCAGGTATCGCCGCCGAGATGCCAGCCGTCGCCACCGCGCAGATTGACCAGCCAGTAGTCGCCGACCGTTACCTCGCCGGCGTTGTCCGCCACCATATCGCCCACGTACTGGGTCTCGATGCTGGCGAAACGCTTGCCTACCCCCTGCCAGCCCAGGCGGTTGACCCAGGTCTGCTGCGGCAGGCCGGGGATGCGCTTGCCGTCGTAGCGACCCTGGGTATCGGAGAAGTGGTCGAAGTGGTAGCGCGCCAGCGTCAGGGCGCTGTCGAGGCGCCAGCTGGGGGTGAACTGCCAGCCGAGCGCGACCTCGAGGCCATCGCGCTCGCTGTCGCCGGCGTTCTGGTAGAAGGTGCGCCCGGACTCACCCTCGTAGGGCACCAGCTCGTCGCGCACCCGCACCGAGAACAGCGCGACGTCGTAGTCGAAGCCGTTGGCGAAGCTGCCGCGCGCGCCCAGCTCGCGGTTCCACGCCTTCTGCGGCTCGATATCGCCATTGAAGCCGCCGGCCCCGCTGGGGTTGGCGAACTCGGAGAAGGTCGGCGTCTCGTAGGCGGTACCGGTGTTGGCGTAGAGCTGATGGTTGGCACGGTAGCGATAGCTGATGCCGGCACTGCCGCTCCACTGATCGAAGGTGCGCTCGCCGCTGTCGTCGCCGTCACCGTTGGCGGAGTCGATATAGGCGTCGTCGATCTTCATCCTGACCCGGTCGTAGCGCCCGCCAAGGGAGAGCGTCCAGCGCTCGTCGAGATCGAGATCGCCCTGCACGAAGGTCCCCAGCGAGGTTGCGGTCTGCGTCTCGTCGGCCGCCGTGCCGGTGACCGCGCCACTGAAGGCGACGTTCTTGCGTCCGCGATCATCGCGCTGGCGGGCGATATCGACCCCGGCGACATAGCGCAGCGGCATCTGCCCCAGGTGCACGGTCTGGTGATACTCGGCGCTGCCGCCATAGTAGTCACGCTGATAGTCGATCAGGCTGTCGCCGGGATAGGGCAGCTGCTGCTCGAAGTCGCGGCGCAGATAGAAGCCCTTGAGATAGAGCGCGCCGGGCCCCGCCGAGAGATCCTCGTACTGCAGGCCGAACACCTGCTGATCGACGTTCTGGCCGGTGTCGTACTTCTCGGTGAAGGCCCCGGCCTGATCGCGGTCGGCATGCACCTGCGCCCGGGTCAGCCCGCCCGGATCCTCGGACTCGGGATTGTCGAGCAGATTGACGATGGCGGTGAGCGCACGGTCGCTGCCCAGCTCCCGGCGCAGTTTGGCGTTGAGCAGGTACTTCTCGGTGGCACTGTGGTCGCGGTAGCCCGAATAGTCGAGGGCGGAGAGGCTGACATGGTGCGACCAGGGGCCATTGACCCCGCCGTTGCTCACCGCGAACTTGCGATAACCGTGACTGCCCCCCTCCATACGAATATGGCTACCCGGATCGTCGCGCCCATTCGCCGTGGTCACGCTGATCACCCCACCGGCAGCATTGCCGTACTGCACCGCGGCCGGCCCGCGGATCACCTCGATGCGTTCGGCGCTGTCGAGATCGATGGCGTCGAGCTGAGCCTGGCCGTCGGGCAGCGTATAGGGGATACCGTCGACCATCACGGTGATACCGCGCACACCGAACGGCGCCCGCGCGCCGAAACCGCGGATGGCGATACGCTGCCCCTGGGCGAAGTTGTTGCGGTTTTGCAGATAGAAGCCGGGGACGAGATCGAGCGACTCGTCCAGCCTGACCCGCTGCTGGCCCTGCTGGATCGCTTCGCGGTCGACCACGGAGACGGCCGCCGGCGTCGCGTAGAGTTCCCGCGCCAGGCGTGGCGCGGTCACCTCGATGACCGGCTGAGCCATGGGCGCGGCACTGCCGGCCTGGGCCAGCGCACTCAAAGGCGCGAGCAGCACCCCGGCGCCGAGCGCCGGGGAGAGAATTCGGATTGTCATGGCGTTCCCTGCGATATCCCCCGTTCTGGCGCGACGACGGCGCGGCCTGCAGACGATGCCTGGCGGCGTCCGCTGTGCGGGGTTGTCTGGTGATGATGGCGAGAAGCGCCCACTATGCCGCAGCCTGTCCGGGCTGACAAAGCCGGGTTGGCGCCGCACGCCAATCGTGGCCATGCTCAAGGCTCTAGGGTTTGTACGAAAAGTCAGCGAGCGAAGGCAAGACAAGGCAAAAATCGGTGAAAACGCGGAGTTTACGGGGTGTAAATGAGCATTTTGAGCCGATTTTTAACACCGTATTGCCGAGCGCAGGCAGTTTTCGTACAGAGCTGGTGTCGTCGCCTGCGCGACGGCATCTCAATCGTCTGCAAGGAGGCATAGCATGGATCTCGCCATCAGCGGCAAGACCGCCCTGGTCACCGGCGCCCAGGGCGGTATCGGTCTGGCGACCGCGCGGCGGCTGGCCGCCGAGGGCGTCAATCTCGTCCTCAGCGACATCGACGCCGAGGCGCTCGAGGCAGCCGCCGCCGACCTCGATGCCGCGACGCTCTGCGTCACCGCCGACGTCACCGATCAGGCGCAGGTCGACGCGCTCGTCGCCCGCGGCCGCGAACGCTTCGGCCATATCGACATGGTGGTCCACGCCGCCGGCATCACCGGCGCCAAGGGCGACCCGCTGACACTGACGGACGCCGATTACGAAGAGGCATGGCAGATCGACTTCTTCTCCGCCGTGCGACTGGCGCGGGCGACCATCCCCGCCATGCGCGAGCAGGGCTGGGGGCGCTTCGTCTGCCTCACCTCGGAGAACACCGTGCAGCCCTACTGGGAGGAGGCGGTCTACAACACTGCCAAGGCCGCGCTGAGCGCCTTCATCAAGAACCTCTCCTACCGCGAAGCGGCGCACGGGGTGCTGTGCAACACCGTGGCACCGGCCTTCATCGCCTCGCCGATGACCGACGGCATGATGCACCAGCGCGCCGAAGCGCTGAACTGCTCATTCGACGAGGCGGTGGAGAGCTTTCTCGACGAGGAGCGCCCGGGCATCGTCGCCAAGCGCCGCGGCGAAGCGGACGAGGTCGCCTACATCATCGCCATGCTGCTCTCTCCCCACGCCTCCTTCGTCAACGGCAGCAATCTGCGCGTCGATGGCGGGGCGGTGATGTCGGTCCAGAACTGACGCCGGAGCCGAAGCCAGCACTGACACCAGAGCCCGCACCGATGGTCACACCAGCGCGGGCGATGCCGACAGTGCGGGTGCTCACATGTCAGTGCGGGTGCTCACAGGTGATAGACCAGCGACACTCCGGTAGTGGTATCGGTCTGGCTGGAGGCCCCCGGCGGCGGGTTGTCGTTGAAATCGGCCTCGTAGGAGAGCTTGAGCGCCAGGGCGTCGTTCATCGACACGATCAGCGCCGTCTCGGAACGCCCGATGATGTTCTCCCGCGACGACTCGGTGGCCAGGGTCTGGCTGAAGCGCGAGTTCTCGGAGAACTGCCAGCCGTAGTCCAGCCCGGCGTAGAACAGCGCCAGGTCGTCACTGCCGTCACCGGTGTACTCGTCGTGACGTACCCCGGGGCCGACCTCGACCGAGAGCGAATGCGGCGGCCCCTCCAGGATCTGGCGGCCGTAGCCACCGATCAGCGTGCTCTGGGAGTCGTAGCCGGAGAAACGATCCTTGTCCCAGCGCGCCAGCCCGAACAGGTAGTTGGCACGGGAGAGGTTGTAGCGCGTGCGCCCCTGAACGAAGTACTCCTCGGCGGAGGTCTCGTCCTCGTCGCTGGCGCTCTTGGCCCCCAGCTTGAGGTTGTAGGACCAGGGCGCATCGAACCAGGTCATGTCGGCGGCGGCGCGCAGGCTTTCACTATGGCTGTTGCCGCTGATCTTGTTGTAGCCCAGCTCGGCCTGCCCCTCGAACGGGTTCTCGGCCTCGGCCGGATTGCCCAGCGCCTCGAAATCCTCGAGCTGGGCCTGGGCGCCGCCGGCCAGTGCCAGCAACCCGGCGCCCAGCAGCCACTGCCGAGCCCGCTTCCGCGTCTTCGGTCGTCCTTGATGAATCACGTACGCCTCCTTTCTGACTGCCATGAACGCTCATGCCGGCAGGCACGTGGCTGCCCGGCATGAAGATCGCCGCGACCCGCGCTCGCCCGGTGGCGGCGAGGGCGGACAGGCGAAAACGAGAGGTATAGACAACCAAAGCTTTAGAAGGTGCAACAGCGCCCAGGGGCCTACGAAAAGTCGGCGAGCGTGAGCGTCGTGGCGAGCCGGCAGTGCCGTTGGGGCAAAAAAAAGGTTCAT